>CANFCA010000123.1 GCA_947445045.1 Gallionellaceae bacterium | reverse complement strand
TCTGTTCACTCAAGGTGGCGAGTTGCTCATCTGAAAAATAGTTACGCAACACGCCAGCACCCGCATTTGATGCGCCACCCACTAACCACTTGTCACCGTAGCGATGGCTGTAGATGCCGTATTCAGGTGCTTCGATGCGATGCTCGCAAAGCTGCTTGAGTACCAGTGTCGTGCCCAGTGAAGTCACCCCAACGCCTAGTTCATCTACACCAGCTGCGATAAAAGCGGCGATGCTGTCTGTCGTTCCCGCGTGAATTTTGCACTGGGGATGGATACCAAAATGCACGGCAATGTCCGCTTGAATGTTGCCGATGATTTCTCCAGGCGCAAGAATTTGTGGCAGAAGATGGCTATGCGGCAAAGCCATCAACCAATCAGGCCAGCATAAATTCTCTACGTCGTAACCCGTCTTCAACGCGTTGTGATAATCGCTCATACCTGCTTGTCCACTCAGCAACGCCGTCAGCCAATCAGCTTGATGCAAAAAATACACAGCCTGCTCGTGATTATTTTGCTGCGTGAGCCAAATAAATTTAGCCAAGCCCGAAGTCGCTGTGCAAACCATAGAGCCTTCGGGTGCGATGGCTTTAAGTTGCGCCGCCTGTGCTTGCGCGCGATTGTCGTTGTATAGCAGGGCAGGGGAGACTGGCTCCAGCTGGGCATCGCAGAGCAGCACCGTGCCGGACGTGCCGTCAATCGCAATGCCGTGTAACTGTGCGGCGAGATGTTTCGGTAACGCGTTTAACAGCGAATGTAATGCCGTGCGCCAATTCAGCGGCGTTTGCGCGGCGGGGGTTGAATAGGCAAAGTGCTGTTGCCACACGACAGATTTATCGGCATCAATCACGCAAGCGCGTGCGCCGGAAGTGCCGAAGTCGAGACCGAGATAATAAGAGGTTTGGGTAGTAGGGGACACCACTAAACCGCTCGTGCTGAGCGTAGGCAGTTCCATCGCCGAAGTCGAAGCATGAAGTGCGGATGGTGCAGCAAGTGGAGCTGAGATTTCGAGTTTCCTCCCTTCGACTTCGGCGATAAAGCCACCTACGCTCAGGGCGAACGGGAAGAGAGGTTGAAGGGTTTTGATTGGTTGCACAGTGGGCGATACCACCACACCGTTCGTACTTAGTCCTTCGACTTTGCTCAGGATAAACGAAGTCGAAGTATGAGGAACAACCCGCTCATGCCGATGCGTCCCTCTGCTCAAGCGATTCACCACATGCCAATCAGCACGCATCATCGCCTCTTTCTTTTTTCTACTCCAACCCTTGATTTGCATTTCTGCTGTAAGGGCTTCTTCTCGCGTGGTGAATGTTTGCGACCAAACTAGCTCGACGGGAAGACGCGCGGTGGTGTATCCGTCAACATTTCCAGTCTGATGTTGGGCGATACGATTTTCGAGATTGTCGGTGTGACCTGTGTAATAGGAATTATCTTTGCACCGCAATATGTAAACCCAGAAGGACATTTAATCGCAACGCGTGCAGTGTGTTAGCCACGCGTATTCGACTGCGTACTGAACTGGCTCAGTTCAACAAAAGGTGCAGGCTGCCATCCTGGCTTGCAATGTTCTGCAATTACATTAGTGAAGATGCCGCCGCGAACGTAGAACTTGGCGGTAAGGCGCATAAAACGGGGCTGTGTGGCGGCAACCAAGTCGTCCAGAATGAGGTTGGTCATGTCTTCATGGAAGTGTCCTTCGTTGCGGAACGCCCACATATACAGCTTGAGACTTTTGAGTTCGACGCATTGTTGGTCGGCAATGTAATCCAGAATCAAGATGGCGAAATCAGGCTGCCCTGTCTTGGGGCATAGGCAGGTAAATTCCGGGATTTCCATGTGAATATGGTAGTCGCGTTGCGGGTTGGGGTTGGGGAAGGTTTCCAGTGTTTTGCTCGGTTGGGTAGTCATTTGGTGTGCCTAGTATGTTCGGTTAGAATGAGCGGAATTATAACGGTTGCTCGGCTGAATTAGCGGGCACATTGTTGTGTTCGGAGCGATTCAGTATAAATACCGTTCGCCCTGAGCGTAGCGCAGCGA
Source organism: Gallionellaceae bacterium (assembly GCA_947445045.1). Taxonomy (GTDB): domain Bacteria; phylum Pseudomonadota; class Gammaproteobacteria; order Burkholderiales; family Gallionellaceae; genus Gallionella. The sequence continues at coordinate 2,878 of CANFCA010000123.1, read as the reverse complement.
AGTCGAAGGGTATCAGCTAACTCCCTTCGACTTCGGCGATAAAGCTGCCTACGTTCAGGGCGAACGGACTTTAGAAGATTTATAAAGGTTGTAGTCCAATTGCGTCTTTCTCAAATCAAGTTATCAGGCTTCAAGTCTTTTGTTGATCCCACCAGCATTTTGTTGCCGGGGCAAATCGTCGGCGTGGTCGGGCCGAACGGTTGCGGCAAATCGAATGTGATCGACGCGTTGCGTTGGGTGTTGGGCGAATCAAAAGCGTCGGCGTTGCGTGGGGAGACCATGCAGGACGTTATTTTTAACGGCTCCAGCAAGCGCAAGCCGGTGTCACGCGCCAGTGTGGAGCTGATATTCGATAACTCGTTAGGCAAAGCGAACGGGCAGTGGGCTAGCTATGCCGAGATTTCCATCAAGCGTGTATTACAGCGCGATGGCGATTCCAGTTATCACATCAACAATCAGCATGTGCGCCGCAAGGATATTACCGATATATTTTTGGGTACGGGCTTGGGCGCACGCGCCTACGCAATTATTGAGCAGGGCATGATTTCGCGCATTATCGAAGCCAAGCCGGAAGAGTTGCGCATTTTCCTTGAAGAGGCTGCGGGCGTTTCCAAATACCGAGATCGTCGTCGCGAGACTGAATTACGCATCGGCGATACACGCGACAATCTGTTGCGCGTCAGCGATATTCTGCAAGAGTTGGAAAAAAACCTTGTGCACCTTGGTGCGCAAGCCGAGGTGGCGAAGCAATATCGTGCGCTGGAAGCACAGCGTGACACTATTCAGAAATTATTCTGGTTGGTGAAAAAGTTGGAAGCTGAGGCGCAACGGGTTAAATTTTCACTTGCCACTGAAAAAACGCGCACTGAGTTGGAAGCTGAAACAGCGAAATTACGTGACATCGAAAGTCAGTTGGAATCGGCACGTAGCGGTCATTATCAATTGTCCGACATGATGCACGTCAAACAGGGCGACCTCTACACGGTGAATGCAGAAATTGCGCAGTTGGAGCAGAACATCAAGCACGTTGCCGAGCAACGCCAACGCCTGACCCAGCAGATAGCCAACACACAGCGCCAGATCGAACAGCAACAGCACCAACGCCAAGGCGTGCATTCGCTGTTGGAACATTGGCAGCGCCAGCAAGAAGGCGGCGTGGTGAAGGTGGCCGAAGCTGAGCAAACCGCGCAAGCAGAAGGGGAGAGCTTGCCCCAAGCGGAAGAGGCAGCGCGCAGCGCGCAGGAACGCTATAACGCTCTGCAACGCGAACAACTGTTAATGCAGCAACAATTACAATTGGCCGATACACAGCGTGCCAACTTGCAGCGAAATATCCAGCAGATGGATTCGCGCCGTTTACGCTTGATGTTGGAGAAAGATAATTTGCCACGTGTCGATGCCGAGGCATTGCATCAGGCGCAGCAGCAAATGACTGAGCTTGAAATGCTGCGAGCCGAGCAGGAGGAAAAATTGGCAAGCTTGCAGGAACAACTGCCGCAAGTAGATAACGAACGGCGTAATCAACGTGCCACGTTGCAACAGCAAGAACGCGTGTTGGCACAGACCGAAGCACGATTGCATGCGTTACAACAATTGCAGCAGCAACTCGATAACGATAAAAATCTCAACGCTTGGTTGCAACAACATCAGTTGGATAAATTGCCGCGCTTATGGCAATCCATTCGTATTGAAGAGGGTTGGGATGATGCGCTGGAAGCCGTGTTACGCGAACGCTTGAACGCGATAGCCATGCCGGAGTTGGCGAATGCAGCGGCATGGCGCGATGTGCCTGCGGCGAAATTAGCGGTGTTTTCACCAACTACTGAACTTTCCAATTCCGTTCGTGCTGACCCTTCGACAAGCTCTGGACTAAAGGCGGAAGTCGAAGGGTACAGTGGGAATACGCTCACCCCGCTACTCAGTTACGTGCAATGTCACGATGCACAAGTGCAGCCCGTGATGCGCGATTGGCTCACGCATATCTATGCGGTTGCCGATGTCGCACAAGCTTATGCTCAACGCGCTCAGTTGCCAGTGGGCGGTTGGTTCGTGACCCCGCAAGGTCATTTGATTGGTGCGCACAGCATTTTATTTCACGCACCGGATAGTCAGTTACACGGTGTGTTGGCAAGGCAACGCGAGATTGAGCGATTAGAGTTGGAGCGTGCTGAACATCATCAACTTGCGGAACATGCCAAGCAACAAGTCTCTCAAGCCGAGCAACTGTATCAATCCATTGAAATACAAATAGGGCCATTGCGCAGTTCAGGAAACGAATTGCAGCAACGCCTGCATGGCTTGCAAATGCAAATACTCAAACTTAATCAAGCACAGGAGCGCAGCACTGAACGTATCTTGCAAATTGATAGAGAAGTGCAGGAAGTGGCGGAGTTGTTGAATGGCGAGCAAGCTCAGCAACACGGCATAGATGAGCAAATGGCCACGTTACGCGAACAGAGCGGTGCGTTTTATGGACAAGTTGAAGAGGCGCAACGTCACGCCAATGTTCAAGATATAGCATTGCGTGAGCAGCGCGGTCGCGCGCAGCATGCGCAACACTCGTTGCAAGAGGCTCGCTTTTTTGCCAAGACTTGTGCGGAAAAAATCACTGATTTGCAACACAATACACAGCAAATTACTGAAGCATTGGCTCAATTCGAATTGAATTTGACACAGATGCACTCGGATTTATCTACGAGTGATGATGAGCAATCCAAACAACAACTACAAGAGGCATTGATTGCGCGACAAGCTGCGGAACTGATGCTGGCTGAGGCGCGCAACATTTTGGAAAACGCGACAGTCAATCTGCAAAAGTCCGAGCAAGAGCGTTTGGCTTGTGAACATAAACTCAATCCATTACGTGAGAAGCTCAGTG
>CANFCA010000122.1 GCA_947445045.1 Gallionellaceae bacterium | reverse complement strand
TCGCCCGCAGCACTGTTTTCGACAGTTTGTTTGCGCGCGAAAGATTGGGCTCAACCGGTTTAGGTCAAGCGGTAGCGATTCCGCATGGGCGTATCGCCAAGCTACGTGATGCGACTGGCGTGTTTATCAAAACCACGCACCCGATTCCCTTTGAAGCACCCGATGACCTGCCCGTTAATTTGATTTTCGTGCTGCTCGTACCCGAACGTGCTACCGATTTGCATCTGCAAATACTCGGTGAACTCGCGCAAATGTTTAGTGACGACACTTTCCGCAACCAACTGAATGTATGCGATGACGTAACTCAAATTCATAAACTGTTCGTTGAATGGAATAGCACACCGTGATCTCCCCACTCGAAATCTCCCCATGAGCCAAGTCAACATTCGGCAGCTGTTCGAAGACAAGCAAGAGCGGCTTCAGCTTAGTCGCGTTGCTGGGGCAGATGGTACAGATCGCATCATCGACAGCGAAGAGGTAGAAACTTCCAACAAAGGCTTGATTGGTCATCTCAATCTCATCCACCCCAATTGGGTGCAAGTGCTCAGTGAAATTGAACTCGATTTCTTGCGTGATTTAAGCGAAGAAAAACGCAACCGCGCATTTCAAAAAATCGACCAAAACGGCACAACCTGTCTGATTGTCGCAGGGACAACTGAAATCCCACCTGAGTTGATTGCGTTTTGCAACCAATCACACATTCCGTTGTTCTCTTCTCCCAAAGCCAGCGTCCATTTGATGTGGCTTATACGCCATTATCTTGCCAAAGAACTCGCTGAAACCACCACGCGCCACGGTGTTTTTCTTGATGTGCTGGGCGTAGGCGTAATGATTACGGGCGAGAGCGCGGTCGGCAAAAGTGAGTTGGGGCTAGAGCTTATTTCACGTGGTAGTGGTTTGGTGGCAGATGACGTGGTCGAGCTGCATCGCATCGCACCGGATACACTAGAAGGTCGCTGCCCAGAACTATTACGCGATTTTTTGGAAGTACGAGGCCTAGGTATTTTGAACATACGCATCATGTTCGGTGAAACAGCGGTGCGACGCAAAAAAAGCCTGAAGCTCATTGTCAATTTACACAATCCACCGGGTGGAGACATTTCTCAAATCGAACGCCTACCCATCAATGCCACACATCAAACTGTGCTGGGTGTGAATATCAATACGGTCAACATTCCCGTGGTGGCGGGTCGTAACCTCGCAGTATTAGTAGAAGCCGCAGCGCGTAATTTTGTGTTGCAGCAGCGCGGCATCGACAGCATGCAAGAGTTCATCACCAGACATGATCAACTTCTTCTGGAATAGCCTATGCAATTATTCCTGATCAGCGGTCTTTCTGGTTCCGGCAAAAGCATTGCACTCAAAGTGCTGGAAGACAGCGGCTATTACTGCGTGGATAACTTGCCAGCCGATTTACTCGCAACTCTAGTTGATCACCTGCAGCAAGCGGGATACAAAAAAATCGCTGTGAGTATAGACGTGCGCAGTGCCAACAGTGTGCAACGTTTACCGCTCTTGCTCCAGCAAATCAAACAGCAAGCAGCTGACGTACATGTGTTGTTTTTAGATGCACAAACAGACACCCTGGTAAAACGGTTTTCAGAGACGCGAAGGCTCCACCCTCTTAGCGATGGCGTGCGCACTTTGCCAGAATGCGTCAGCTATGAACGTGAATTGTTAACCGAGATTAGCGACATTGGGCATCACATCGACACCACGGAACTCAACGCCAATGCGCTGCGCGCTTGGATCAAACAATTCATCAAATTAGATCGTGCCCGTCTAACACTATTGTTTCAGTCTTTCGGCTTCAAGCATGGCATTCCTTTGGATGCTGATTTGGTGTTTGATGTACGTTGTCTACCTAACCCGCACTACGATGAAAAACTGCGCCCACTGACAGGGCGCGATACCCCCGTTATTGAATTTTTAGATAGCACTTCTAGCATGCAAGATATGTTCGGCGACATCGTTAATTTCTTAGAGCGTTGGCTGCCCAATTTCATCGCCGATAATCGTAGTTATCTCACCGTTGCCATTGGTTGCACGGGGGGGCAGCATCGATCCGTCTACCTTGCCGAAAAACTTGCACACCATTTTGAGCAACAGCAACAGGTGTTAATTCGCCATCGCCAGCTATCCTAAAGTCATGTACAGCATGGCTTTACAGCACATCAAAATCGGTGATTGGCTAACCATATTATTCGGCAGCATTGGTATCGTCATGCTGACACTTAAACTATGGAACGGCGAGCTTGCTGACAAAGCCATCATCCGCAGTGGCGGCAAAATTTTCCGTGAAGTCCCATTATCCAGAGATCAACAAATCGAAGTACGCGGCCCGCTTGGCATCAGTATCATCACTATCCAAAATCGCAAAGCACGCATCGCTTCCGACCCCAGTCCCCGTCAATACTGTGTGCGCCAAGGTTGGCTGCAACAAGCTGGCGAAATTGCATTATGCTTGCCCAACCAAGTGAGCGTAGAAATGGCCGGCAGCAAAAAACAATATGACAGCCTCAATTATTGAACATCAGGATCTAGGAACGGGGACTGAGGAGCCAGTAGCAACCGCCGCTCCTGATTTGGCGCGCCCTTTAATCCCTAACCCTCAATCCTCAATCCCCCTGTCTACCACGCCGCAAGATCACCACATCGCCCGCATGGCTGCTGTTGCATTGGGTCTTACCCTTATCGAAAACGCCATTCCCACGCCTCTGCCCGGTGTCAAGCCCGGTCTCGCCAATATCGTGACACTCATCGTGCTGACACGCTACGGATGGCGCGTCGCAGCATGGGTTTCACTATTGCGAGTATTAGCAGGTAGCTTGTTGTTCGGCAGCTTTTTAACACCGGGATTTTTTCTCAGCTTGGCAGGGGCAGTTTGTAGCTTAGTCGTGTTAGCTTTCGCACAACACTTGCCCACACGTTGGTTTGGCGCAGTCAGCCATAGTATCTATGCGGCTTTTGCACACATCACCGGACAGATGTTGGTGGTTTATTTGTGGTTGATTCCACATGCCGGCATTACCTACCTCATCCCAATTTTCGCCACTGCCGCGCTGATATTCGGCACAGTAAATGGTTTGATTGCGGCACGTTTTATGAATTCTAAAAACGAAATGCTTATCCACGAAAATAACGAAAGACACGAAATTGGGTAAATAGGTTTTTCATCTTAAAAATGGACGATCCAAAAGAGCAGTCATAGAAAAATTATGATGTAATTGTTTGCCGTTTTTATTTAGTGTCTTTCGTGATTTTCGTGGACAATATTTTTTTCAGGGATAATCCCACCTTTCTCAAACTCAACCATACGCGCATGAAAACTATCACCCTTGCCTTCACTGGCGCATCTGGTTTGCCTTACGGCATGCGACTTTTAGAATGCCAACTTCAAAGCGGTCAGCGCGTGCACCTCGTCTATTCGCAAGCCGCACAAATTGTTGCCAAACAGGAAATGGATTTTGTGTTGCCCAACCGCCCACAAGATGCTGAAAAATTTCTAGCAGAACGATTAGGTCAGTTCAATGGAGAATTGAAAGTATTCGGCATTCAGGACTGGTACGCACCGATGGCCTCTGGCTCTAACCCCGGTGACGCAATGGTGATATGTCCCTGCACGATGGGTACGCTAGGGAAAATCGCCAGTGGGGTCAGCGATGATCTCATTGCCCGCGCCGCCGATGTGATGCTCAAAGAAAAGCGCACCCTCATCCTTGTGCCACGCGAAATGCCATTTTCTTCCATTCATTTGGAGAACATGCTCAAACTAGCTCAAGCTGGTGCAGTCATCATGCCGCCCAACCCCGGCTTCTATCATCACCCGCAAAGCGTCCAATCTATGGTAGATTTCGTCGTGGCGCGCATTCTCGATCATTTGGGTGTCGCGCAAACATTGATAAAACCTTGGGCAGAACCATCATGATTCGCAATCGCATCAATCCTTCGCTCTTTATTAAATTTCTTGGCTTGCTTATGATTGTACTTAGCAGTGGCTGTGCTAATAATTCGATGGAGCGTAATTTTTTCGATGCTGAATACGACCAAGCAGGTAGTCGGTTCGATAAGTATACTATTCCTGAGCAGATAAAAATTTACCTGTATGGCATGCAAGAAGTTAGTCCGCCCATCACTGTTTTATCCCGCCCTATTGCCGAACAAGGTTCAGCAGCAATACCTTACCTATTAAATACATTAAATGAAAGCCCAACTGATGCAAACATTAAAGATTTAATGGTGGTATTTGAGACCATGCAGCGTCTTGGAATATATGATGTTTCAAATGACAAGCAACTTCTCAGTACACTTTCAGCTTTCGTCACCGGTATGAAGAATAACATTTGGCGCGGCTATACCCAAAGCACCTTAACTCAAATCAAGAAAGCTAATCGCGAAGATGACGTACAAAACTAACCCGTTACCGCAATTGTTTTAACAAAAAACGCACAGGCGTTGGTATCGCAGCATTCAACGCTTCTCCCACTTCCAACCACATACTTCCCGCCTCCTTTACTCGCGAAGGTTTTTTTTCTACACGTAGCAACACCGGCGTGATGTGCAATTTAAAATGGGTGAAAGTGTGTGTGAGTTCAGCTAATTCAATTCTCTCATTTACAACCATCCCGTTCTGCTGCACGTAATCCGTAACAACGCCATTGCCATCATCCAACTGTGGCAAACACCATAGTCCGCCCCATATGCCTTGTGGTGGGCGCTTTTCCAGCAGTATATTCCGGCCAGACATAATCATTAAAAACGTGGCATTCCTTTCGGGTATGACTTTGCGTGGTCGTGAAGTGGGTAACTCTTCTACGCGATTAGATTGATAAGCTATGCAATCAGCTTGCACAGGGCACTCGCTACATTTTGGCTTGCTGCGCATACACAGCGTCGCGCCCATATCCATTTGGGCTTGGATGTAGATGGCGACATCTCGCTTGGGCAACAATATTTCTGCT
>CANFCA010000121.1 GCA_947445045.1 Gallionellaceae bacterium | reverse complement strand
TAGTGCGCTCCCTTCGCTTGCATACCAGACGCTTCCAATTTCTTAGTCGCGCGGCTGCGGTGATAAACCATCTCTTTAACTTCGTACATCGACACCGATGGGAACACTTTACAGAACACCATAAACAGCAAAGTAAACCAACCGAAGCTACCAAATACGATGCCCCATTGTACGAAGCTCGGCCATTGATCGTGATCCCATGTCCAAGGGTAGTAACCATGTGAAAACGTCGGTGCAACAATCATCCAACGCTCTAACCACATACCCAAGTTCAACAACAGGGACACCACCAGCAACACAGGGATGTTAGTTTGGAAACGTTTGAACGCGAGTATCAACGGCACAATAGAACCACAGAAAATCATCATCCACCAGAATGGCGCATACACGCCTGTGGCTTTTTGAATCAGCACATCTTTCGATGCTTGATCGTGACCGTACCAAACCGAAGCGAATTCGATTAAGTTCAGGTAAGTCCACACCATGGAAATCGCAAACGTTAAACGCACGGTCTTCTTCAAAATCGACAAGGTCATGTACTCTTCAAACTTGAACGTGTAGCGCAAAATGATGAACAGCGTAATGATCGCCGCGCAGCCTGAGTACAGCGCGCCTGCCACAAAGTAAGGTGGGAACGAAGTCACGTGCCAACCTGGCTGTTGTGACATCGCAAAGTCCGAAGCCACGATAGAGTGAACCGACACCGCCAGCGGAATCAAGAAGCACGCGATGGTCAAATACGTCACGCGGAAATTACGCCATTGACGATCTGTACCTTCCCAGCCCAATGCTAACGCTGAATACAACTTCTTGCGCCAACCACTGTGCATATTGTCACGGCAAATTGCCAAATCAGGAATCATCCCCACGTACAAGAACAAAATTGATGAACTCAAGTAAGTGAAAATCGCCATCGCGTCCCACAATAACGGAGACTGGAAGTTAGGCCAAATGCCGCGTTCATTTGGATAAGGTAGCGCATAGTAAAATTGCCACAAACGACCCAAGTGAACCATCACAAACAAGCCCGCAGTCATCAGCGAAAATGTCGTCATCGCTTCAGCGAAACGATAAATTGGCTTACGCCAGTCAGCGTGCATCAAGTGCAAAATCGCCGACAACAACGTACCCGAATGGCTCATGCCGATCCAGAAGATGAAGGTGGCGATGTACAAGCCCCATACCTGCGGGTTGTTCAAGTTCGACACACCCATACCCATTTGGTATTGATACACCTCACAGCTCACGCCGACTGCGACCATAGCAATCGCCACCGCTAAAATCACCCAGTATAAAGGTCGAGGATTTTCTAAGCTCTTCAGGACATCTTTATTGATCTTTGCCCAAGCTATATCTTCGTTGATATCTTTCATTGTTCTTCCCTAATTATTCTATAAAGGAGTTTCTGTTATCTACGCCGATTACACAGCGCTTTCGCGCACACGTTCGAGATACATCACTGAAGGATAAGCGCGCAATTCTTCGAAAATGCGATAACCGCGCAACTTGCTTTCTTCTTCGGCCTGATCTTTAGCTTGCTCATCGGTAGCAATGTTTACTTGCTGCGATTCCCATTGCTTATGCACCCTAGACTCAGGATTAACCAGATTGCCGAAAGAGATTGCGCCAGATGGACACGCTTGCTGGCAAGCCGTTTGCACTTCACCCTCACGCACGATACGACCTTCATTTTTGGCGATGCTCTTAGCTGAGGTTAAGCGCTGCACACAGAATGTGCATTTTTCCATCACGCCTTTGCCACGCACGGTGACATCAGGGTTGAGCTGCTGATTCATTTCCGCAGGCCAAACATTGTCGGTGGTTGGGTAATCGTACCAGTTGAAGTAACGCACTTTGAACGGGCAGTTTGCCGAGCAGTAGCGAGAACCGATACAACGGTTGTAAATCTGCGAATTCAAGCCATCTGGCGTGTGGTTGGTTGCGCCAACTGGGCAAACCGTTTCGCAAGGAGCAGCTTCGCACTGCTGACACATCATAGGCAAAAACTGCGCGCCTTGATCTGGGAAGTCACGACCCCCAACAGTCCCTAAATCCGCATCCCAATAACGCTCGATACGCATCCAGTGCATCGAGTGTCCATGCGCATACTTTTCTTTTCCCACCACAGGTAAATTGTTTTCCGCATAGCACGCCACGCTACAAGCATTGCAGCCTGTACATGCATCTAAATCAACCGCCATCGCCCATTTATAGGGATCATGCGGCGCATCGTTAATCGGATGAGTATGACGAAACTCCGACCAATTCTCTAATAGATTACTAACCGACATTGCTTATGCCTCCTTGGTAAGATCAACATCATCCGTGTTCAGACGCGCAGCAATTTTCTTACCCATTTGCTGACCTCCTGCCGGACCTTCTTCTTTAACGATAATCACGCGCTTACCAGTCTTGCTGATCTTGACACGTGTTTCGTGCATCGCCAATTCGCCTGTTTCTTTGTCGAACACTGCATCCAAAATTTGGAATGGATTCACACCAAACCCTTTTGAATAACGTCCCATCGCTTCGTGACCTTGACCTAACGGCACTGAAATCGCATCAGGGTGAATACCAGGGAACAGATAAGCCTGAGCTTTGATTGAACCATTTTTACCAGCCACTTCAACAATATCACCCTCGACAATGCCTAATTCAGCGGCTTTCTTCGGGTGAATTTCGACCCACGAGTCCCACACGATGGTAGTCAATGGGTCAGGCGATTCTTGTAGCCAAGGTTGATTGGCATTGCGACCATCGCGCAAACTTGCGTTGACGCTTGGAATCAAGTGCAGTGGATATTGCGCATCAACCGCAGCTGGCTCAGGCAAGGTCAAGCCCGCAGCCGTTGTGCTGCCAAACAAAGCGGCTGGGGAACCTGCCAGCTTGAAAATACCTGCGCTCAGTGAGTTATTCCAGAACGTATCATCATCCGCACCGTCGCCACCTAATGCATTTTTATTTTGCAACAACGCACCACGCAAATACGCGTAGTAGTCAGCATAATTTTTGTAATCTTCTGGATGACGCTGCTTTAACAATGCCAACAGAATTTCGCCGAAGCCACGGGTGTTAGCATGCAATCTTTCCATCAATGGTTGCTGCACATTGATTTGCGCATCTTCTGCCATGTACTCAGGCACGCTCGTACCCCAATCTTCCAATGCGGAATCGAGTGGCAACACCAAGTCCGCTTGCAACGCCGTCTCATCCAAATAATGCGCGAACGCGACTTTGAAACCCACTTTAGCGAAATGCTCTTTGAACTTCATGGCAGCTGGCGCAGTGAACACTGGATTTGCACCACAGTTAAATATCACTTTGTATTTGCCTGCATCTAAGCCATCACTCAATGTCGCCAATGCCGCCGTGTTACCGACCACGGGAGTCATTTGTGGGAACGGCACACTCGTCGCACCCACCACTGTTTTACCGACGTTACCCAACACTTGGTTGAGTAAGTTAATCGCCGCCGCATTTTGTGAGCCGTGCGCATAACCTTCCGCCGCACTGCCTGCCAACACCAAACTCGGCGTATGTGATTTCAACAACGCAACCAGCTTGTCGATATGCTCAACTGATACACCCGTGTCTTTGCTCACGCGCTCTTTATCGTATGCTTTCACCGCAGCCGCCACATCGCCACTTGCTGTGCCTAGCGCGTTAATCAAGCCGAGTGCCAAAATGCCTTCTGTACCAGGACGAACCACCAACCAACGATCCGCGTTCGCGCCCGTCAAAGTCATCTTAGATTCCACTTGCACTAACACGCCGCGTTGACCATCTACGCCCTTGCGGAACTGACCATATTGTTGTGAGAAGTGAACCGGTGAAACCCAGCTACCCAAAAAATCCGCACCGAACGACAACACCAATTTCGCTTTATTGATGTTGTAGCGCGGCATGGTTACGCCATACGATTTTTTATTGGCAGCACGCACCACGCCTGGCGCAATCGCTTCATAAGCAAAGTGATTTTGGCAGCCAAAGCTAGTCAAATAATTTTCTAACAACACTTTGGTGTGACCGCTCATTCCGCCCGTCACAAAAGCAATTTCTTCACCCGTCACACCTTGCAGCTTCTCAGCAATCAGTGCGTAGGCTTTTTCCCAAGTAATCGTTTCGCCCTTTTCACCGTTACGCAACAACGGCTCACGAATACGATCAGGATTGTAATGATGCTGCACACCCGCTTGACCCAGGCCACACAGCTTGCCGCGATTGATTGCAGAGGCAGGATTTCCTTCCAACTTCAACACGCGACCTTCGCGTACTCGACCATTGATGCTGCAACCTGCATCGCATTGCGCGCACGTTGAATTGTAGTAAACACCAATGCCAGGAACCATAAAGTCCGTTGCTTCCACATAGGAAACTACCGTCTCTTTACCATCCTCAACTGAGGTGAATCCACAACCAGTCAAAGCAACTGTTGCACCACCCCAACCCAGCACTTTCAGAAAATCACGTCGATCAAAACTACTATCCATCATTACAAACCCCTTTGCAAAATTCTTGGGAAAATTCTTGGCTCGATTATTTGTGGCACTGCCAGCAATCGTTCGGGCCTTTAGCCGTCAACGGTGCAGAGGCATTCACCACGGGCTTTTTGAAGCCATACCAATATGCCTGATTACCAATAGACGTGCCGCCTTCAGCACTCACTAGATGATCTTTTTTATGGCAACCCACACAGAATCCCATCGACAAAGTTTTGCTGCGGCGTGCAACTGTCATTTCTTTTACTTCACCGTGGCAATATCCACAAACTTCTTGAACGGGGCGATTCTGCTGGAAGACGAAACGCTGAATGTGACGCTCATGCGTGAAGCGCACAAAGTCAGGAAGGTCATGCACTTTTTTCCAAGGCACGGGCTTCTTAGCATCCCAGTATTCAAATAATTTTTTGATGCGAGGCGTTTCGCGCACTGACTCGATGTTCTGATGGCAGCCGATACACTTCT
>CANFCA010000120.1 GCA_947445045.1 Gallionellaceae bacterium | reverse complement strand
CCATGGTGAGACTGGTAATAGCATTATGCCTACCATCCCAAACCTCGCTGGACAATGGGGTTCGTATATCATGCGTGAGCTCCGAGATTTTTGGACAGGGTCTCGCTCCGATCCCATCATGACAGACATGGCTGGCACAGTAACTAGCCAACAAGATGCCTTCGATATTTCCGCTTACTTTGCGAGTCAAAATCAGATGGCCTACGATCCTATCCCTCAATTAAATGAAAAGGGCAAAAGGTTATACATCATTTATCGTTGCATCAGTTGTCATGGTGAAAATGGTCAAGGTCGTCCACAGAACAACCCGATTTTCCCGGTAATAGGCGGGCAACACAAAGAATACCTCGTTAAACAACTTGATGATTTTAGGACGGGACTCAGAACGACAGATATGTCTGGGACTATGCCTATCCTCGCCAAACGTATGAGCGCAGCGGAAACAGATGCGATAGCTGAATATTTATGTTGTAGACCTGCCCCTGCTCCGGTTGTTACTGAAATCGAAGTGCCAACTCTTGAAACCACCGTCACTTCGGCCATCCCTGAGATTTGGAAGACCTTACTTTCAGATAAGCCCATTATGATTGAGGGCACAAATTTTGTTTCCGATTCCGCCAAGCTCAAAATTGTTGCTTATCAGCAATTGAATGCCGTAGTGGAGTTTGCCAAAACCTATTCTGAGCCTGTTATCAATGTGGTCGGGCATACCGATAGTACAGGCACTGTAAAGCATAATGAAAAACTTTCTCTAGCCCGTGCTGAATCCGTCAAAGCTTATTTGGTTAAACAGGGAATTGCAGCCGACCGAATCATTGCCAAAGGAGAAGCGGCAAATAGTCCGGTTGCTGATAACAAAACCATCAGCGGTCGCGCTAAAAACCGTCGGGTAGAAATTCGTACTTCTATCAGAGAAGCAACCAAAGTGTTGGTCAAAGAATAACACCCACTTCCACCCTAAAATTAACAGCGTTTGGCAGCATAGAGCGTCGCGTGCTATGCTCCAAGCCAGTTTTCAATCAGATTATCACTATGTCCGTTTCCATAAAGACCACCCAAGAAGTCGAAAAAATGCGCGTCGCAGGACGCTTGACCAGCGAGGTGTTGGATTACATCGGGCCTTATGTCAAAGCGGGAGTCACCACCAACAAGCTTGATGAGCTTTGTCATGATTTGATTGTGAATGTACAGCAAGGCATCCCTGCCCCGCTGAATTACGCACCATCGGGACACAACCCCTATCCCAAGTCGATTTGCACTTCAATAAATCATCAAATCTGCCATGGCGTGCCAAGTGATAAAGTGCTCAAGAATGGCGATATTGTTAATCTTGACATTACCGTCATCAAAGATGGCTATCACGGCGATAGCAGCCGCATGTTCTTTGTAGGCGAACCCTCAATACAAGCTAAACGCTTATGTGAAATAACTTACCAATCACTGTGGCGCGGCATTCGTGTCGTCAAGGCCGGTGCGTATTTGGGTGATATTGGCCATGCCATTCAAAGTTTTGTCGAACCATTAGGGTATAGCGTGGTGCGAGAATTTTGCGGACATGGCATCGGGGCGCGCTTTCATGAAGAGCCTCAAGTGTTGCACTACGGCAAACCCAAAACAGGAATGCGTCTCGAATCAGGCATGGTGTTCACCATTGAGCCTATGATTAACGCGGGTAAAAAAGACATCAAACAATTGGGGGACGGATGGACGATCGTCACCAAAGACCACAGCCTCTCTGCACAATACGAACATACCCTGCTCGTCACCGATACTGGCTTTGAAGTGTTGACTGTTTCCGATGGCTGCCCTCCCCCGCCAAACGCCTAGCCCGATAATCACACTGCGTAAATCATTACACAGTGACCGATTAGATCTCGAGCAAAAATATTTACAGCACGGTTCAGCTTCGCGCTTACTCAAAGCGCATAGCGGCCTCATCGACCAATATTTACAGCGGGTCTGGCAGCAACTCAATATGCCGTCCCACATATCAATGGTGGCAGTAGGCGGTTACGGTCGTAATGAGCTTTACCCAAAGTCTGATATTGACTTGCTAATCCTATTAGATACCGAACCCGATTCAGCTCTTCAACAAAAGTTACATGACCTGATTAGCCAACTATGGGATATCGGCATGGAAGTCGGCCACAGCATGCGCACTGTTGAGCAATGCGTGACCGAATCGACCGACATCACCGTGCAAACCAATTTATTAGAAGCGCGTTTAGTCTGTGGCAATGTGAAGTTATTCGATGAATTGAATCATGCGATACAAAAGCACTTAAATGTTTACGAATTTTTTCTAGCAAAACAACAAGAACAGCAACAACGCCATAAACGATTTATTGATGCCGATTTCAACCTTGAGCCTAACCTCAAAGAAAGCCCAGGCGGATTACGTGATTTGCAAACCATCACGTGGATCAGCCGCGCAGCAGGTCTAGGAACGCGATGGTCTGAACTTGCTCAAGCAGGCTTAATTAGCCTCGCAGAAGCACGCCAAATTACGCGGCACGATGCCTTACTGCAAACCTTGCGCATTCGCTTGCACTACCTTGCCAAACGGCGCGAAGATCGCTTGATTTTCGAATTTCAAACCCCCCTCGCCGAACAAATGCACATCACCGCTTCGGACAACCGGCGCGCCAGCGAACACTTGATGCAACGGTACTATCAGACGCGGCGCGTGATAAGCCAATTCAATACTATTTTATTGCAAACTTTCCGTGATCATTTATTCAAAGAAACACCACCCCAACATACGTTGAATGAACGTTTCAAAGTCATCGGTTCATTGCTAGAAATTCGCCACGATGATTTATTTGAACAAACCCCTTCAGCCATTTTTGAATTATTTTTGCTCATGGAACAACACCCTGAGCTGACCGACCTGAGTGCAAAAACCCTGCGTGCGCTAAGACGTGCGCAACAACAAATCAACCCGGCATTCCGCCGGGACCCGCAGAACCGTGCCAGCTTCATAGAGATTCTGCGACAACCTCAAGGCGTGCTGCACGCACTGCGACGCATGAATCAATATGGCATTCTCGGTCGCTATATCCCTGCTTTCGGTCGTATCGTCGGACAGATGCAACATGATTTGTTTCATGTTTACACTGTCGACGAACACATTCTCATGGTGGTGCGCAACCTGCGCCGTTTCGCCGTACCGGAGTTCGCACATGAAATGCCGTTATGCAGCACGTTACTGAATGAATTTGCACGTCCGGAAGTGTTATACATCGCCGGACTATTTCACGATATTGCAAAAGGACGCGGTGGCGATCATTCGCAGTTGGGTAAAAAAGATGCGAGCGAATTTTGCAAAAAACACCAGCTTAGTAATGATGATACTGAATTGGTAGTCTGGCTGGTCGAGCAACATCTGGGGATGTCCGCCACCGCACAAAAGCAAGATTTGTCCGACCCCGATGTGATCGCCGCCTTTGCCACCAAAATAAAGAATGACCGCTATCTAGTCGCACTGTATCTTTTAACCGTAGCCGATGTCCGTGGCACCAGTCCAAAAGTTTGGAACGCTTGGAAAGCCAAACTTATCGAAGATTTATTTCGTTTCACACGCCGTTATTTAAAAGATGGAAAAGCTACCGATCATCTAAATGAAATTCGCCAACATGCCGCTAACACGCTGAACCTATACGCGCTGCCCGCGAATACCTATCAATTGATGTGGGCGCAACTAGACGATTATTATTTTATGGATCACGAGGCGCAAGAAATCGCATGGCATACACGCTTGCTAGCGTTCAAAGTTAACACCGCCACGCCTATTGTAAAGACGCGTCTAAGCCGCGTAGGTGAAGGCTTGCAAGTATTGGTGTATTGCCCGGATCAGCGAGGATTATTCGCACGAATCTGCGACTTCTTTTCACGCATGAATTACACCATTGTCGAAGCAAAAATTCACACGACACAGCATGGTTACGCGATGAACAGTTTTCAAATATTGGAAGCAGTCCGAGGCAAAGCTGCTTATCGGGACAGTATGACCTACATTGAACATGAGTTGACGCAGCAAATTATGCAAGACAAACCTATCACCCTTGCTGCGACAGGCCGAGTCAGCCGCCAACTTAAATACTTCCCTATCCGTGCCGAGGTCACTATCAAAACTGCCCCTAAAGGTATGTATCTGCTCTCGTTGATTGCCGGAGATCGACCAGGATTGTTAGCTCAAATTGCACAGAATTTCGATCAAAATGATATCCGCTTACATAGGGCAAAAATCAACACCTTGGGTAGCCGGGTCGAAGATGTGTTTTGGGTAAGCGGCGCATTGCTGGATGACATTGAACACAGTAATAATTTCATACATAAATTACAAAGCAATATTAGCAAAGCCACCTGAACGATTCAGGGTGCGGAAACGCACGCTAACTAGGGCTTGTGCTACCATCCGAGTCACCATCAACTCATCCAATTCCCTTATGAAGAACGTCAGTTTTCGCACCGTTCTCGCCGTTGCACACGACGCAATCGCCGCGATTTTGGCATGGAGTTTTGCCTACTTACTGCGCTTTAATTTTGATGTTCCCACCAACTTTTCTACTGAAATGTTGGAGACATTGGCTTGGATCGTGCCGTTGGAAATGCTGGTGTTTTGGCAATTCAAGCTGTACCAAGGAATATGGCGTTACGCCAGCACAGCGGACTTGCGTCGAATTTTCTTTGCGGTCGTGTTATCTGCAGCGGCAATTTCCCTACTGTTCTTAATGTTGCAATTCAACTTTGTTGTACCTCGAACAGTATTGGTACTCAACCCTATGCTACTCATGCTAATGATGGGCGGCAGCCGATTTATCTATCGACTATGGAAAGAAAAAGGGCTGATTGGTGGCATGAGGTTAAACAGCGAGCCTGTATTGGTACTAGGTGCAGGCGATGCTGCTGTGAGCCTTGCTAAAGAATTAGCCAAAAGCACACAGTGGCAATTGGTGGGGTTTTTGG
>CANFCA010000119.1 GCA_947445045.1 Gallionellaceae bacterium | reverse complement strand
GGGGGCTTTCGATATACATTAAGTTGCGCGAATGATAATCGCGATGTACATACACTTTGGGTTGCGCGAGATTGTTGGCAACGATGCGGGTGAATACTTCTGCTAATTTTGACTGTTGTTTTTCAGTAAGCGTTACCCCCAAATGCTTGGCGATGTACCAGTCGGGAAACAGATTCAGTTCGCGGCGCAGCAGGGCTTCGTCGTATGGCGGCAGTTCGTTTTCGCGTGAGGCAAGTTGAATTTTAATCAGCGCGTCAGTCGCCGCACTATAAAGTTGTGGTGCATTGTCTGTCGTCAACGCTTGCAGATAGGTGGTGTTGCCCAAATCGGACAGTAGTAAAAACCCTTGTTCTAAATCTTGCGCATACACACGCGGGGTATGGGTTCCGGCATCCGCGAACAATTTAGCAACATGCAAAAATGGCTTGCAGTCTTCATGCTGAGGGGGTGCATCCATGACGATTCTGGTTGAACCATCACCGAACGTGGCGCGAAAATATCGACGGAAACTCGCATCCGCAGAAGCTGGTGCAAGGGCGAATTGTGCGTCGGGGAATTGGCGTTTTAGCCACTCAGTAACTTGTTGCTGACGTTGCATAGCGGGTTCTCGTAGAGCGTTGGTGGTAAACTTGCGAAAGTTTACCACCTTACTATTTGTTGTGCGTTATGCGGCTACACCAGCAGCTTTCCTTAATCTATCTGCTTGCTCAAATCGTCTGTGTTTTCAACGCGACTGCGGCTGAATTCGACCCGACATTCGTCGCAGAGGCTGAGCAATCGTCAGGCATTCCTGCCATCGTTGAGGCGGATTCAATCGTGGGTAAAAGCACCACCGAGATTGAGATGTTGGGCAATGCAATATTGAGTAAAGGTGACCAATCAATACGCGCCGACCAGTTGCAGTATTTTCAAGACACCCAACATATCAATGCGCAAGGCGGTGTGATTTTGCAGCAGCAGGGCAGTAGCGTGAGTGGCCCGCGCTTGCAGCTTAATTTGGATACCAACATCGGCAGCATGGAGCAACCCAACTTTTATTTCACGGAAAATGCAGCGCGTGGTTCGGCTGACAAGATGGACATCCGCGATAAAAAGCATTACTCCTTTGCTAAAGCGAGCTATACCACGTGCCCCGCCGACGACCAAGATTGGCAGCTGAAAATGAGCGGCCTGTCGATTGATCGGGAAAGTCAAATTGGCACAGCGCGCAATACGTGGGTAGAGTTTATGCGCGTGCCGATTTTGTACACGCCGTGGATGGATTTTGCATTAAATGACCAACGTAAATCTGGCTTCATCTCGCCGATATTTGGCGGCACAGTGAATGGTGGCAGTGAGATCACCGTGCCGTATTACTGGAATATCTCGGCAAATCGAGATGCGACAATTGCGCCGCGCATCATGCTCAAGCGTGGCTTGATGTTGAACAATGAATTTCGTTATTTAGAAAAAAATTATGCCGGCGAAGCTCATGTCGATGTGTTGCCGAATGATAAGCTGACCAAAGCAACGCGCACCCACTTCACCCTCAAACATAAGCAGGCGCTGAACAATAATTTGAGCCTATCTGCCGACCTAAATCGGGTGTCTGATGATGCGTACTTTAGAGATTTGGCGGATACCGTCAATGCAACTTCGCAAGCCAATTTGATGCGCGAAGGGGCAGTGAATTACATCACGGGTGATTGGTTGGCAACGGCACGCGTGCAACGCTTTCAAACCCTGCAAGATCCCGCCGCGCTTATCATTGCGCCGTATGCACGCTTGCCGCAATTAACCCTGAGTACGCAGCGATATATGTCAGGTGCGAATGTATCTTTCGATAGTGAGTTCGTTGACTTTATCCACCCCACATCGCCGAATGGCAACCGTTTGGTTCTCAACCCTAGCGTCAGTTATCCGCTGGTGAATAGTGCGGGATTTTACGTCACACCAAAAATCGGATTACACAGCACCTACTATGCTATGGGAGTGAATAAATTAGCTACACAGTCGAATAACGCGCTACGCAACCTGCCTATCCTGAGTATCGATAGTGGTGTGGCATTGGAGCGAACCGGGCGATTGGCGGGAATCGAGTATGCGCAGACATTGGAGCCGCGTTTGTTTTATGTGTATGTGCCTTACAAAGATCAATCGTTGTTGCCGAATTTTGATTCGGCGCAAGCCGATTTTAATTTCACACAAATGTTTACCGAGAATCGTTTTTTTGGCAGCGACCGCATCGGCGATGCCAATCAGCTGACCGCCGCCGTGACTTCGCGCTGGCTGGCTCAAGACACGGGAGCGGAACGCTTAAAAATTATCGCGGGGCAGCGATTTAATTTTAATAATCCGCAAGTCAATTTGGTTACGCCCACGACCGGCAGTAGCAAATCAGACATTTTGCTTTCTGCGTCGGGTCAGATGACGCGAGCATGGTCGCTGGATAGCGAGCTGCAATATGACCCGAATCAATCGCATATACAACGCTACAACCTTGCAACACATTATCGTCCCGAAGCAGGAAAGACCCTGAATGTGGGCTATCGCTTCACGCGCAATTTGCTACGCCAAGCAGACATCTCCACACAATGGCCGTTGTTTGGACGCTGGCATGCGCTGGCGAAATGGAATTATTCGTTACAGGATGCGCGAATCTTGGAAGCGATTGCCGGGCTTGAGTATAATCAAAGCTGCTGGACGCTACGCTTGGTGGCACAACGCTTTGCCACTGCTACACAACAAACCAACACCAGTTTATTCATGCAGCTTGAGTTGAATGATTTGCTGCGGATGGGTTCTGACCCGTTGAACGTACTCAAGCAAAGTGTGCCTGGTTATATGAAATTAAATGACAGTCCGAAAAAATAATCATGCCAATTAAAACCTTGTTAATGAGTGCTGCACTGCTTGCGACGAGTGCGGTATATGCCGCACCTGCTAGCCCACTGCCCAAGCCTGTGCCGATAGATTCCATTGTTGCAGTTGTCAACGATGATGTGATTACACGTTACGAATTGGATGATCGATTGCAGACCGTGAAGGAGCAATTGCAAAAGCAAGGCACGGCATTGCCTGATGCGGAGATGTTGCAAAAGCAATTGCTGGAACGCATGGTGATTGATTTGTTGCAGGCGCAGTTTGCCAAAGAAAATGGCATTCGTATCGATGATACGCAGTTGGATATGGCGCTCACGCGTATTGCGCAACAGAATAATTTTCCATCACTGGCAGAATTTCGTAGCAAATTAGAAAGCGAAAAAATCGATTACAAAAAATTCCGCGAGGAGATTCGCAGTGAAATCATCTCCACACGCTTGCGCGAACGTGAGGTGGAAAGCAAGTTGGTAATCAGTGAAAACGATATCGATAACTACCTCGCTAACAAATCCAAGATGGGGGCGGCGGGCGAAGAATTTCATCTGGCGCACATTCAAGTGTCCGTGCCGGAACAAGCCAGTGCAGAGAAAATTCAAGCTGCGCGTGATCGCATACAACAAGCGTTAACCCAATTGCAAAGCGGTGCTGATTTTGCACAAGTGGCAGCAGGTGCTTCTGATGCTAAGGACGCGCTAAAGGGTGGCGATCTTGGTTGGCGGACGAGCGATGCGATTCCTCAGTTGTTTATGAATGAGCTACAAAATTTGCAAGCAGGAAAGGTCACGGGAATTTTGCGTAGCCCAAGTGGATTTCATCTTGTTAAATTGATAGGCAAGCGCAGTGGCAAGGGCGCAACGCAAATCACCCAAACTCATGCTCGTCATATTCTGATTAAGTCCAGCGAGATCGTCTCAGAAGCGGAAGCTAAAAAGCGCATCATGGAAATCAAACAACATATCGATGCAGGTGCAGATTTTGCCGATGAAGCAAAACGTTATTCACAAGATGGTAGCGCGCAACAGGGGGGGGATTTGGATTGGTTGTCACCCGGGCAGACTGTGCCGGAGTTTGAAGAGGCGATGGATAAGTTGCAACCCGGTATGGTAGAGGCGGTGCCGACGCAATTCGGCTGGCATTTGATTAAAGTGATTGAGCGACGCACTACCGATGTCAGCGAACAACAGCAGCGCCAGCAAGCGCGTATTGCAATCGGTACGGCCAAGGCAGATGAGCAGTATCAAGATTGGCTGCGCCAATTGCGCGATCATGCATTTGTAGAATATCGTGCTGAGAAGAAAAAATAAGCTGTGAAAAATTTGGCTTCTTCATTGCCGTTAGCGATTACCGCTGGCGAACCCGCAGGCATCGGCCCTGATTTATGTGTTCAGATTGCCGCACTATCGTTAGCTACGCCCATCGTTGTTATTGCAGATAAAGATTTATTGCTGCAACGTGCGCAGCAGCTTGGTGTGACTTTGCAGTTGCGAGATTACGTTGCTGGACAAGTTGCACATGATCCTAACACCCTAACTGTTATTCACATTCCACTCGCGCAATCATCTCAAGCGGGCGTACTCAATGCCGCTAACAGCCAGTATGTATTAGCCACGCTAAGCCGCGCTGTACAAGGCTGTCAGGCAGGTGAATTTTCGGGCATGGTCACCGCGCCCGTCCACAAGGGCATCATCAATGATGCAGGCATTCCGTTCACTGGGCATACCGAATTTTTGGCCGAACAAACTCATACCCAACAAGTGGTGATGATGTTAGTCGGCGGCGGAATGCGAGTCGCATTGGTTACCATTCATCTGCCCCTAAAAGATGTTGCATCAACCATTACCAAGCAGTTGCTAGAAAGTGTGACGCGCATTTTGCATAGCGATTTACAACGACGCTTCGGCATCGCACAACCGCGCATCTTGGTCGCAGGGCTTAATCCGCATGCGGGCGAAGGCGGTTATCTGGGTCGTGAAGAAATCGACGTGATGATTCCGGTGTTGGATAAATTGCGCGGCGAAGGCATGAATGTGAGTGTGCCGCTACCCGCCGATACTTTGTTCACTCCGCATAAATTAGCGCAGTGTGATGCGGTGTTAAGCATGTATCACGATCAAGGTT
>CANFCA010000118.1 GCA_947445045.1 Gallionellaceae bacterium | reverse complement strand
TGCCAGTAAAGGTCACGCAGTTCGCGCAACTCGCGCTCAGGCTGATCGTCTTTTATACAAACAAGCAATTCGTTCGCGTCTAGAAAATCAGCCGAATTTGGTTTTGTTCCAGCAAGCGGTAGATGATTTATTGGTTGAGCAAGATCGCGTGGCGGGTGTTGTAACGCAAATGGGTTTGCGTTTTCAGGCAAAAACCGTAGTGCTTACGACAGGTACATTTTTGGCGGGTTTGATTCATATCGGACAAGCCAATTATCAAGCGGGTCGAGCGGGAGATCCTCCAGCTAATAGTTTGTCGCAACGTTTGCGTGAGTTGAAGTTACCAATTGGGCGATTAAAAACAGGTACGCCACCACGCATTGATGGCCGCAGTATTAACTATGGATTGCTGCAAGAACAGGCTGGAGATAGCCCTGTGCCAACCTTTTCATTTATGGGTAACGCCGCTCAACATCCCAAGCAAATCTCTTGTTGGATTACCGAAACCAATGAAAAAACGCATGATATTATTCGTGGGGGATTAGACCGGTCACCTTTGTTTACGGGTGTTATAGAAGGTGTTGGCCCACGCTATTGCCCGTCGATTGAAGATAAAATTACGCGTTTTGCAGAGCGAAATTCGCATCAGATTTTTCTTGAGCCGGAAGGATTAACCACCCACGAGGTTTATCCCAACGGCATTTCTACCAGCCTGCCTTTTGATGTTCAGCTAAATTTGGTTCGTTCAATAAAGGGCATGGAAAACGCGCATATTTTGCGTCCCGGTTATGCGATTGAGTACGATTATTTTGATCCGATTAGCCTGAAGCATTCTTTGGAAACTAAGGCGATACAGGGTTTGTTTTTTGCGGGGCAAATTAACGGCACAACGGGTTATGAAGAGGCGGCCGCACAAGGCCTATTGGCGGGGCTAAACGCTGCCCTGCAAGTCCAAGAAATGGACGCGTGGTGTCCGCGTCGCGATGAGGCTTATTTGGGTGTGCTGGTCGATGATTTGATTACGCGCGGTGTGTCAGAGCCTTATCGAATGTTCACTAGCCGCGCCGAATATCGTTTGCAGTTGCGTGAAGACAATGCGGATTTGCGACTCACTGAAATCGGTCGCAAGCTCGGCTTGGTGGATGATGCGCGTTGGCAGGCGTTTGAGAAGAAACGCGAATCTATTGCCTTGGAGCAGGAGCGTCTGCGTAGTGTTTGGGTCAATCCGCGCAGCTTGCCCGCTGAAGACGCGCAACGCGTGTTGGGAAAAGCCATAGAGCGCGAGTATTCATTGCATGATTTATTGCTCCGCCCAGACGTGAGTTATGCCAATTTGTTGAGCTTAACGGGCGCTGGTATTGGCGTGGCGGACGAAAAGGTCGCTGAGCAGGTTGAAATTCAAGCTAAATATCACGGCTATATTGAGAGGCAGCGAGAAGAGGTGGGCAATAGTCAGCAATATGAAACCTTAGGTTTGCCGAATGATTTGGATTATCGCGAGGTGCGCGGTTTGTCGATCGAGGTACAGCAAAAGCTTAATCAGCATAAGCCAGAAACGGTTGGTCAGGCGGGACGCATTTCAGGAATTACGCCAGCGGCGATTTCTTTGTTGCTGGTTCATCTGAAACGCGGCTTCCGGATTGATGAGAAAACACAAAAAATTGCATGAGTCTAGGTCAAGAATTAACTCAGGGAATAGCTGAATTGGGGTTAAATGTTTCAGCGGAACAGCAGCAAAAACTCCTTGATTACGTTGTTTTGCTGCATAAATGGAATAAGACATACAACCTCACGGCAATCCGTGATACGCAGCAAATGGTAAGCCATCACTTGCTCGATAGCCTAGCAATTACGCCATATTTGTGGTCGGGCAGTTGGTTGGATGTGGGTTGTGGAGCTGGCCTGCCGGGCGTGGTGTTGGCGATAGTGCAGCCAGACTGGAGGCTGACTTTATTGGATAGCAATAGCAAAAAAACGGGTTTTGTTCAGCAGGCAGTTATCGAGTTGGGTTTGAAAAACGTGAACGTTAAATGTGCGCGAATAGAAGATTTTCAGTCGGCAGAAAAGTTTGATGGCATTGTATCGCGAGCGTTTACCGAGTTAGGTGATTTTCTGCGTGTGACGCATCGCTTGCTTGCACCAACGGGACGCTGGGCGGCGATGAAAGGTTTTGCAGAAAAAGAGTTAGCGAGTATGCCCGAAGATTGTGTAGTGGAGCGGGTCATAACGTTGAATGTACCTGGGTTGGAAGCTGCGCGTAGCTTAGTTATTGCAGCACAAAAGGAAGCGAGTTAAGCATGACCAGAATATTAGCCATTGCGAATCAAAAAGGCGGCGTGGGAAAAACCACAACCACTGTGAATTTGGCCGCTAGTTTAGCTGCAACCAAGCAACGCGTTTTGCTCATAGACTTAGATCCGCAAGGCAACGCCACAATGGGCAGTGGCATTGATAAGCGGGATTTGCAGAGCAGCGTTTATGACGTGTTGTTGGGCAGCAAAACAATTGCAGAGGTATGCAAAACTTCTGGAGCGGGACAATTCGACGTGCTGCCCGCAAATCGTGATTTGGCGGGCGCGGAAATTGAATTGGTGGGATTGCCTAACCGTGAAATGCAGCTGCGTACTGCAGTGGCAGTAGTCGCTGAAAATTACGATTACATTTTGATAGATTGCCCGCCTGCTTTAAATTTACTAACACTCAATGGCCTGTGTGCCGCTAAAACAGTGATGATTCCAATGCAGTGTGAATATTACGCCTTGGAAGGGTTGAGCGATTTAGTTAATACCATACGCAAGGTGCGTGCGAATTTGAATCCCGATTTAGAAATTGAAGGGCTGTTGCGCACCATGTTTGATCCACGTAATGCTTTAGCGCAGCAGGTTTCCGACCAGTTGCAACAGCATTTTGGCGACAAAGTTTATCGCACCGTCATCCCGCGCAACATTAGATTGGCCGAAGCACCAAGCTATGGCGTACCCGTGTTGTATCACGATAAAGCATCCAAAGGCGCACTTGCTTATCTTGCGCTGGCGGTCGAAATGCTTAAAAACCAAACACCAAAAATCGCATAAGGAAATAACATGGCAAAACCTAACAAGGGCTTGGGGCGCGGTTTAGACGCACTATTGACGGGCGGAAGAAGCGAAAAAGATGACGTATTGAAAGAGCTTAACGTCACGATGCTTAAGCCGGGCAAGTATCAGCCACGTTCGCATATGGATACGGCTTCACTCAATGAATTGGCGGCTTCCATTAAAGCGCAAGGCGTGATGCAGCCAATTTTAGTGCGTCAAATGAGTGATAGTAGCTACGAAATTATTGCAGGCGAAAGACGTTGGAGAGCAGCGCAATTAGCGGGGTTATCGCATGTCCCTGTGTTGGTGCGCAGCGTGACGGATAACGCAGCACTAGCAATGGCATTGATAGAGAACATTCAGCGTGAAGACCTTAATCCACTAGAAGAGGCGGTGGGCATACAGCGTTTGATAGACGAATTTAAAATGACCCACCAAACTGCTGCCGATGCAGTGGGTCGTTCGCGTAGTGCCGCAAGCAATCTGTTGCGCTTACTTAAATTGCCGCTAGCGGTGCAGTCACTGCTAATGGAAGGCAAGCTGGATATGGGCCATGCGCGAGCCTTGTTGTCATTAGAGGGGGCGCAGCAAATCACCACTGCCAACCAAGTAGCGATAGAGCAATTATCGGTGCGTGAAACAGAAGAGTTGGTGAATGGTCTAGTTGCCGGTGATATCAAAACCAAGCCGCAAGTCAAAACGAAAAAATTGGATAGAGATGTATTTCGTTTGCAGGAGAGCTTATCTAGTCAGCTCGGCACAAAAGTTGAAATTAAAGCAGCAAAAAATGGTTCGGGAAAATTGATTGTTGTGTATCAAAGTAATGATCATTTGAGCGGATTGTTAGAGAAGTTAAAGTTGAGTAACTAAGGCAATGTTTTTGAATTTGCCTAGCGGGAAAGTTGGATTTAACGTGAAATTTGATAATGAGTGCGTGATTAAAAAATGCCCATTCGTTTGACAGCGCGGCAAAAGATAATTAACATGCCGCCGCTGTCCGAATCCGCGAAAGAAAAAATAACAGGGTTGCGCGTGGTGGTGTTACAAACTGCTATCGCTGTGTTAACCACTGCGATCGCATATTTCTACAGTGGTTTGTGGAGTGTGGCATCGGCGAATTTGTGGGGAGCAATAACAGCCGTTCTGAATGGCGTACTCTTGGTCAGCGGTTTGTCGAGGGCCGAAAAAGTTAAAAGTTATCAGCCTCAACATCTGTTGCGAACGATGTTTCGCCTCAGCATGGAAAGATTTTTTGTGGTGATTTTATTGTTAGCCTTGGGAATGGGCGGCTTGAAGTTATCAGCAAGTGCAGTTTTGTGTGGATTTGTAGCAGGTCAGGTTGCGCTGATAGTGGCGCGAATTTTAATGATTAAGCGATAGTGCAAAAAATATGTCTAGCGAAGCTCTCACCTCATCAGAATACATTAAGCACCACCTCCAGAATTTGACCTATGGCACTTTGCCGGATGGATCGATGGGCTTTGCGCATGGCGCAGAAGAAGCTAAGGCGATGGGCTTTTGGGCGATTAACGTGGATACCATGGTGATGTCGTTTTTGTTGGGTGCGATTTTCCTGTGGGTGTTTAGTCGCGTTGCTAAAAATGTTGCGACGGGTGTTCCGAGCGGATTGCAAAATGCTGTTGAATGGGCGATTGAGTTCATTGATGGCAGCGTGCGCGGTTCATTCAGTGCAAAAAATAACATGGTTGCACCGCTGGCGCTGACAGTTTTCTTTTGGATATTTATGATGAATTTGATGGACTTAATACCTGTGGATTATGTCCCTCACCTCATGCATTTAGTTGGCTTGCCACATTTCAAAGTAGTTCCCTCTACTGACCCAAATGCAACCTTTGGTATGGCAATCGGCATCTTCTTGCTGGTGATTTTTTACAGTATCAAGGTAAAAGGTTTGGGTGGCTTCA
>CANFCA010000117.1 GCA_947445045.1 Gallionellaceae bacterium | reverse complement strand
TTGAACCAATGAGCTTATGCTTAGGCCGCGCTCCGTAACGTTACTGTTGTGCGCATCCCTTGCGGATGTACCTGATGTAACTGGAAACCGGCCCTCTTGAACCCAGGTTCAAGATATTGGGTCAACGGCACAGGCGGGGGGCTTTATTTTGATGCGACCTTGATTACTTAGGGTCGCATTTTTCTTTTCAAAAAGAAAATAATCCACAGTCGTCATTCCCGCGAAAGCGGAAATCCAGCGATTTAATCAAAGGGCATTTTTGATTTGCCTTTGCTACGCAAAGGATCTTTTATTGACTGGATTCCCGCTTTCGCGGGAATGACGAAGTTAAAAACGTTGAAGAGGTATCCATGCGCTACTGGCTAATGAAATCCGAACCTACCGATGTCAGCATCAATGACCTTGCCAATTTTCCAGAGCAAAGCGTGGCATGGTATGGCGTGCGAAATTATTTGGCACGTAACTATATGCGTGACCAAATGCAAATCGGCGATGGGGTGTTTTTCTATCACTCTAATTGTAAAGAGCCGGGCATTGCGGGTATCGCCAAAGTCATCAGCGTCGCCTACCCCGATGCCAAACAATTTGAAAAGAAGAGCAAATACTTCGACCCTAAAGCCACGCAAGAACAACCGCGCTGGTTTAACGTCGATGTGCAACTCGTGAAAAAGATCGCGCTGATTTCACTTCCTGAATTGCGCAAACATCCTGAGCTTGAGCGTATGGGTACGCTGCAACGCGGCAACCGTTTATCCATCACGCCTGTTGATCCATCAGAGTGGAAATTCATTCTTAAAAATTTGGTGCGCGATTAACGTGGAATGGCTAGTGGCATACCTATTACTTGGTGCATGCGCAGGATTTTTGGCTGGACTATTCGGTGTCGGCGGTGGCACAGTGCTCGTACCTGTGTTGCTGTTTTTTTTTGATGCCCAGCATTTTCCTGCTGAGAATATGATGCACCTCACCCTTGGCACCTCGATGTCAGTGATTGTATTCACCTCACTTTCCAGCTTGCGCAAACACCATCAACACGATGCAGTGGCTTGGCCTGTGGTACGCAATCTTACCCCCGGTATTCTGCTTGGCACGGCGTTAGGCACATTACTCGCTGCCTCCATTCCAACACGCGGACTGGGAATATTCTTCGCGCTGTTTGTGTATTTTGCAGCAGTACAAATTCTCCTCAATATGCGCCCCCATGCTTCGCGCCAATTGCCCAACATGGCGGGTATGACACTCACCGGCATTCTCACCGGTTGGCTGAGTAGCTTGGTATCCATTGGCGGCGGCACCATCGTCACGCCCTTTCTGCTTTGGTGCAATGTGCCACTGCGCAATGCTATCGGCACCTCAGCCGCAATCGGCTTTCCTGTCGCAGTCGGTGGCACGCTAGGCTACATCCTCACTGGGCTATCCAACGATACGCTCCCGCCAAATAGCTTAGGCTTTGTCTATCTCCCTGCATTATTGTGGGTTGCGTTCGCCAGCGTCATCACCGCACCATTCGGTGCAAAAGCCACGCATCACATGAAAATTGGATTGTTGCGTAAATTGTTTGCCGTGTTATTGATCGCATTAGCGACTAAGATGTTGTGGAAGATACTCAGTTAATTTTTGCACCATAAATGGTTACTCTGCACACCAAAAATTCTCAGACATTCGTCAACACACCATCCTGGCTGACCAACATCGCCACTAGCTTCCCTACAGCAGAAGTTGAAGTGTTTCGTGCAGCCTGCGAATTGGCCGAGCCACTCTACCAAGGTCATGTCGAAGTCACGGGCACACCGCTTATGCAGCACGCGCTGGGCACAGCTTCAATCCTAGTCGGCATGAACATGGATTACGAAACCATTGCCGCCGCGATTTTGTATGCTGTACCGGAACATCTGGATGATTGGGCTGACAAAATCGCGCAGCCTTTTGGTACAAACGTGAAGATGTTGGTTGAAGGCTTGTCCCGCATGGGGCGGATTAGCTTACTCAGTGAAGTGGGCATACAAGATAAAAACGCAGCCGCGCAACAAATCGAAAGCCTACGCAAAATGTTGCTGGCGATGGTGGATGATATTCGCGTGGTGTTAATCAAACTTGCCGAGCGTACTCAAACTTTACGCAACTTATCGGGTGCGAATACAGAACAGCAAAAACTCATCGCGCAACAAACCCGCAGCCTGTTTGCGCCGCTGGCGAATCGTCTTGGTGTGTGGCAACTCAAGTGGGAACTTGAAGACCTTTCTGTGCGTTATTTAGAGCCTGAGCTATACAAAAAAATCGCCAAGTTGCTGGATGAGCGCAGGGTAGATCGCGAGCGCTATATCGCCGAAGTGGTAGCCAAATTAAAGCAGTCGCTACATCAAGCGGGCATCACCGCAGAGGTGACGGGTCGCGCCAAACACATCTACAGCATCATCAACAAAATGAAGCGCAAGCACCTGGATTTCAGCGAACTGTACGATGTACGCGCAGTGCGTATTTTGGTAGATGACGTGCAGAGTTGTTACACCGCTTTGGGCATTGTGCAAAGTTTATGGACACCGATTTCCAGCGAATTTGACGACTACATCGCCCACCCCAAGAGCAACAACTATCGCTCGCTACACACCGCCGTTATTGGCTCTCAAGGCCTTGCGCTGGAGGTGCAAATACGCACCCATGAGATGCACCAGCATTCCGAGCTTGGTGTCGCCGCGCATTGGCGCTACAAAGAAGGCGCGAAATCTGATGCCAAATTCGATGAAAAAATTATTTGGCTACGCCAGATTTTGGAGTGGAAAGAAGAGCTGGCCGACAAAGGCGATTTACAGGAGCAATTCAAAAATGAATTATTCCACGATCAGGTTTACGTGCTCACGCCACAGGGCAAAGTGATTGCCCTGCCCAAAGGCTCGACCCCGGTGGACTTCGCCTACATCCTGCACACCGATCTCGGTCACCGCACCCGTGGCGCAAAAGTGAATGGCAGCATCGTGCCGCTCAACTACAAATTGCAAAATGGACAACGCGTGGAAATCCTCACCATCAAGCAAGGCGCGCCAAGCCGCGATTGGATTGCACCCTCACTCGGCTTTCTGCAAAGCCCGCGTGCGCGTGCCAAAGTGCGCGCCTGGTTCAAAAATCAGAACTTTGATGAAAGCGTCGCGCAAGGCAGAGTGCAATTAGATAAAGAACTGCATCGCCTCGGCATCACCTCTCTCAACCAAGAGAAAATCGCGCAACGTTTGCACTTCAACAAACTGGAAGATTTTTTAGCGGCCATCGGGCGCAACGAAATCACCTCACGCCGTATCGCCGTCGCCATACAAGCAGAATTGCCGACCAAGGTGATAGAAATCGCCAAGCAAAATGTTTTCAGACCAGCCACCGAACGAACAGCCAAAGCCGACATTACCGTCGGTGGCGTGAACAACCTGATGACCCGCATCGCCAAATGCTGCAACCCTGTGTCGCCTGATGACATTGTTGGCTATGTCACACGGGATAGAGGCATCACCATCCATCGGCAAGACTGCGCGTTTATGCTGCGCTTGATGGAGGATAGGCTTGACCGCAAGTTGACGGCAAAGTGGGGTGAGTAGTAAACATGCGACTAACTGATGAAAAATGCAGCACACATCAATTGCTATTAAATTTGATTAAACACATGATGCAAATTATGAAGACGCTATTTTTTTCCTTGTCGTAATATTGCCACTATTGGGGTGCGCTCCGATACCGCACCATGAGTCATATGCTCCAAAGCTATCGGGAATAATAACAAGCAACGGCATTCCCACTCCAAACGTGGCACTTCGACTTTCGGCAGACAACACCAAAAAGCTGGCCTACGCACATACAGACAATAGTGGGCGATTTATTATTGGCCCACTAACTGAACTCGAATGATTTCAAAGTATTGGCGACCCTAGCTTTTTCTTCAAACTCGAAATTAGAGCCGATGGAAAAGAGTATGCCGGGTATGATGAAAAATTATTTGCTCGATACCCTAAGGACACAGATTTAATCTGTAATCTTGATCATCTAAATAGAATAAAAGGTAAGGAAATGTATTGCAAACAATACCCTCCGCAACACCCCTTAAAAACGCACGCTGTATGACATCACTACCCAGCAACTCTTTCGCCGCCCCCAACAAAGTAATCGTGCCGCTTTCCATCACATAACCACGCTGTGCAACTTGCCTTAGCATATTGCTCTTCTCCCTTTGCTAAGGTAACGTGTTCAGCAGAACTTAGGCAGCTTCAATGCTTTTAGAGGAGTATGTATGAAGCATTTCAGCGAAGTTTCACTTGATTATAAAAATGCTTACATGCGCCGATGGCGGGTGATAGAGGTTGTTTTGCGGAATGGGAGTCGCAATCGCCACGTTTGGGGGCATGATGTATTGAATAAAACAGTACGTGCATCTAGCGCAATCAAGAATTTTGATCGAGAGGCGATGCTTGCAACTACCCACAGCGGCAGAATTTACAAGCTGATAGGACACCCAGACGACTCGCGTAATGAGGAATACGAATACGCATGGAAAAACTGGTGTCGCATCAATGGCGTTGTTTCTGAGGTGGATGTAACTGACGAATACTTTAGCTTTGATAAAGCGTCTATCAACGCTGCTCCAAGTAGCTTAAAAAAATCACTGGATGCCAACAAGAGTTTGTTGAGTGGCGTAAAAAGTTTTTTTGGCTTGCTTCATGCAGATGAGGGTAAAAAAGCGCAGATACGCACAGAAATAAATTTGATGGATGCAATCAATGCGCACGTTAAATGGAAAGTGCGTTTACAAGATTATCTCAATGGCACGTCGCAGGAGAAGCTAGACCCGATGATTATCTGCCGCGACGACCAATGTGTGCTGGGCAAATGGATTCAAGGGCCGGCACTCAAGCATTTTCACGAGGACGAAAATTTTGGTCAGTTACGTGCCGACCATGCGCAGTTTCACTATGTGGCAGGCAACGTGGTTAAACATGTACAGGCCAATCA
>CANFCA010000116.1 GCA_947445045.1 Gallionellaceae bacterium | reverse complement strand
TTCTGGAAAATTATGAAAAAATATCACTTCCCAAGCGTTTGTGTTTGCTTGGGTTTGCAGATTCGCTGCGGCGTGTAGGTACTAGCTTGCGCAGTTGGTAGAGCAACTCTTGGGTAGAGCGATGCGTGGTGCGCTCGCCTTCCTCTTCTTCTGTTTCAAATTTTTCCCTGACGGAATCGGGGTCATGTAGGAAATTGGGATACAACTCGTAAAGCGCACGCTCCCAGCCATCTTCGCTGGCTTTGGCTAGTTCTATTGCGAGTGGCACAACATCATGATCGTTTTCGGTTAAGCCGGTTACATAGGATTGCATGGAGTGAATTTTGTCCGCCACTTCAAGGATGTCTTCTGGTGCGAGTGAAAATAAAATCGTGAAAACGGTGATGCCACTGTCGGTGGCAGCAGCGGCAGCGAGTAATTCACTCCGGCGTGTTAAATCGTCAGTTGAAAAAATCACGCCGTGTACGTGTGCCAACAAAGCTTCGGCAAGTATCTCTGGATCATTTTCGATGTCGTCTTCACGCCATTTCGCGGCGAAGAACGCCAAGCTTTCAGCCCATGCTTTAGGTGGCACGAGCAGCGTAGCGAGGGATAGTTTGCCACCATCGAATGCCGACAAATGCAGCGAGGTAATCTGTGGTTCTATCGATGCCAATACTTCGACAACGGCGATATCGCCAAACTCTTCAACCGCTTCATTAAAGGCTTCCTCAGCACGCTCGGTCGAGCCCGCGATGACCAGCTCGGTGAACTGTTTTCTGAGCGCGGGAAGATTCATTTCGTCTGACACGTTAGTCTCCTACCTCATCAAATAGCCCGACGACATCTGAACTTGGCCCGTCATTTTCCTCATCCGTCTCATCTTCATTTTCATCCTCGTCATCTTTCGGGGCAGCATGATCTTCTTGCAGCCACAGATTACGATTTTTGTGCAGGAAGGCCACGATGATGGCTTGGCGCGTGAGCTCAGGATGCGTCTTGGAAATCGCAGCGAGCATGTTCGCGCAAGCACTGTTTTCAGAGGATGCCATGGCGATAGCTTCAGTCGGATTGTCTGATTCGTATTGCTTGGCGGAGGCTAGCAGAGCTGGTTTGTCTATGAATTGAATATGGTCAACTAATGCCAGACTCAAAAAATTTACATCTTCGACGAATGCTCCCTTGGTGTATTCCGCCAACAAGGCATCCACCACCATGCGGTAATTCTTGCGGTTAGGCGGGTCGCCCAGCGTGTCCTCAATTTGAGCCGCCAACTCGCGTGCCTGAAATGCAAATTCTGAATCGATTTGTTTCATTTTATTTCCTAAATGCAGGTGGTTGTAGGAGCACGCCCTGCGTGCGATTATTCTCTGGCTTTCGCGAGCAGGGCGCGCTCCTACTAATATGCGCTTCCATTAAAGCAAAACCAGATTGTCTCTATGAATAATTTCGCTATCACCACCATAACCTAATATGTTCGTAATTTCTTGGCTGGGGTGACCTGCGATACGGCGTACTTCGTCAGCATTGTAGTTAGTCAAGCCGCGTGCAATGTCTGCACCCGATTCGCTCACACATGCAACCACTGCGCCGCGTTGAAATTCGCCGAACACATTTTTAACGCCGATTGGGAGCAGACTTTTCCCATCATTACGCAGTGCTTTAATTGCGCCGTCATCCAATACCAATTTGCCTGTTACTTGAAGGTGGTCTGCAAGCCACTGTTTTCGCGCTGCCAAGGGCAGGGTGGGGGCGGTGAGCAGCGTGCCGATGGATTCGCCTTGCAGTAAGCGCAGCAGCACATCGCGTTCATGTCCTGATGCAATGGCGGTATGCGCGCCGCTGCGTGCCGCACGCTTCGCCGCGAGTATCTTGGTCAACATGCCGCCGCGCCCAATGGCGCTGCCCGCACCACCTGCCATGCTTTCTAATTGCACGTCTCCCGCTTGCGCTAGGCTGACTAACGTAGCATGGGCATCTTTGCGTGGATCCGCTGTGTAAAGCCCACTTTGGTCAGTGAGGATGATGAGCGCGTCTGCTTCAATCAAATTAGTAACCAGCGCACCCAAGGTGTCGTTGTCACCAAACTTTATTTCGTCCGTGACGACGGTATCGTTTTCATTGATGATGGGGATGACGCGTAAGCCAAGCAAGGTGGTCAATGTAGCACGTGCATTTAGGTAGCGTTCACGATCCACCAAATCAGCGTGGGTCAATAGCACTTGTGCAGCATGTAAATCATGTTTGCGGAAGCAGCTTTCGTAAGCTTGCACTAAGCCCATTTGACCGACTGCGGCAGCGGCTTGTAACTCGTGTACTGAGGTTGGACGAACATTCCAACCTAAGCGTTGCATACCTTCTGCAATCGCGCCAGACGAGACCAATACGACTTCATGCCCGCTTGCAGTTAACGCAGCAATTTGCCGCGCCCAGTTACTCAGTGCGTCGAGGTCAAGGCCCGCACCTTGGTTGGTTACCAAGCTGCTGCCAACTTTGACGACGATGCGCTTAGAAGTGGTTAATACATTTTTCATAGCTAAGCTTATAGCGAACCTACGTCGGTCTCAGGTACGATTTTGGCGGCTTCTTCTTGTTCTTGTTCGCGCATGGTGACGAGGTGTTCCATAATGGCGTAAGTCAATTCTTTGCAACCCGCACCGCTAATTGCCGAGATTGCAAAGTATCGATCATAGTCGGTAAATTCTTTAAGAAATGCAGCGACTTTTTCCTCGCCATTTTCAACCAAATCCAATTTGTTTAGAATCAGCCAGCGTGGTTTGTCATACAAAGTTTGATCGTATTTTTTCAATTCGTTCAAGATAGCGTAGGCATCGTGCACGGGGTCAATCCCCTCGTACAACGGCGCAATATCCACCAGATGCAACAACACACGAGTACGCGCCAAGTGACGTAGAAATTGATGTCCCAGACCAGCACCTTCGGCCGCACCTTCGATCAAACCGGGAATATCGGCAATGACGAAACTCTTCTCATGTGACACACGCACCACGCCCAGATTGGGGTGCAAAGTGGTAAACGGATAGTCCGCTACCTTGGGGCGAGCCGCTGAAACCGCACGAATGAAAGTAGATTTTCCGGCATTCGGCATGCCCAGCAAACCCACATCGGCAAGCACTTTTAATTCGAGCTGTAATTCGCGAGTCTCGCCTTCCGTTCCTGCTGTGCATTGGCGCGGTGCGCGATTTGTGCTGGATTTGAAATGGATGTTACCTAAGCCGCCGATACCGCCCTGCGCGAGCAAGGTTTTTTGGCCATCGTCAGCAAGGTCGGCAATTACTTCACCGCTATTGATGTCGGTAATCACTGTGCCGACTGGCATACGCAGAATAACGTCATCCGCTCCTTTGCCATAACAATCCGAGCCGCGTCCCGACTCGCCATTCTTGGCGCGGTGCATGCGTTGAAAGCGATAGTCCACTAAGGTGTTGATGTTGCAGTCTGCCATCGCGTAAACGCTACCACCTCGTCCGCCATCACCGCCATCAGGGCCGCCTTTATCGATGTATTTTTCACGGCGAAAGCTGGCGATGCCATTGCCGCCCTTGCCCGCAAATACTTCGATTTTTGATTCGTCGATGAACTTCATTTTTTATTTAAGCCCCGTTCGCCCTGATAACCAGCGACTTGCCAGCTAGCTGGCTTAGTCGAATGGCTTGTAGCCCCATCAGTAGCCCGTAGGGCGTATCGAAGGGTATCAATAAAAAAAGCCCTACCTTACGATAGGGCTGATTTATTCCAACTTAGTGCGATTAAGCAGCTACGATGGAAACTGTTCTACGCTGTTGTGCGCCTTTGATAGCGAACACTACTTTGCCGGTGATCTTGGCAAACAGCGTGTGATCTTTGCCCATGCCGACGTTGTCGCCAGGATGGAATTCAGTACCGCGTTGACGCACGATGATGCTGCCCGCGCTAATCAGTTCGCCGCCGTAGCTCTTGATTCCAAGTCGCTTCGAGTGCGAGTCGCGTCCGTTACTGGTACTACCGCCGCCTTTTTTTGATGCCATTTTATATGCTCCTTAACTGATTACGCAGAAATGCCGTCAATACGGATTTCAGTGTAATTTTGACGATGACCTTGATTTTTTTGGTAATGCTTACGACGACGCATCTTGAAGATGCGAACCTTGTCGCCACGACCGTGCGCAACGATAGTCGCTTTCACAGTAGCACCAAGCAACATGGGCTTGCCTACAGACAGCTTATCGCCATCGGCAACCATTAGCACCTTGTCTAGCACGATTGCACTGCCAACGTCGCCAGCAAGAATTTCAACTTTCAATGTTTCGCCGTTGGTCACGCGATACTGCTTACCACCGGTTTTAATAACTGCGTACATAACAACCTCGATCTAGTGCGGTTTTTGCGAAGGCGCGGATTATACATAAATATCCGCGAGCGTCAAAACCATTTTTAAAAAGGCTCACCGCGTTTGCCGCTCAATCAATTTGCCTTGCTCCTCTGCTTGTTGCTGTTATCGTGCATCAATTGCTTTGGTTTAGTCGATTGCTGCGTGTTGTTCTTTCGAAAGTTTGGGCGGTAGTGATGGGCGAAGTGAAAAGTGACTTCCGTCCAGAATTCATCAACCGCATCGACGAGGTAGGGGTGTTCCATGCGCTGGATGAAAAAAACATCAAAGCGATCGCAGGCATACAGATAAAGAGTCTGGAAGCGCGTCTGGTAGCAATGGAAACGAAGCTGCAAGTCAGCGATGCCGCATTGGCAGAAATCGCCAACGCAGGCTTTGATCCTGTGTATGGCGCAAGGCCGTTGAAACGCGCTATTCAAGCGCAACTGGAAAATCCGCTCGCCAAGTTGATATTGGAAGGACGCTTCGCCGCCAAGGACATCATCAAGGTGGGGTGTGTGGGTGGGGTGATGAAGTTTGAGAAGGCTACTGGATAACATTTGGAGTGCGGCGACATGTCGCCGCTTTTTTCAAAGCGCAGACGAGTCTGCGCAATCCAAATATGTGCGGTTGTAAAATGGA
>CANFCA010000115.1 GCA_947445045.1 Gallionellaceae bacterium | reverse complement strand
TCCGGCTCAAAGCTTTCCAAATAAATGCGCAGTGTCGCGCCTTCTGTTCCCGTACCTGACAAACGAAACACGATACGTGAACCATCGGTAAACAAAATACGCACACCTTGCGCCTTACTGATGCTGCCATCCACAGGGTCAATATAGCTAAAGTCGTCACATAACTTCACTTGCAAATGCCCGAATTGAGCCCCTTTCAATGCATCAAAACTATCACGTAATAATTTCATTACGCCGTTTGCTGCTTCGGTTGGAAGCCCTTCGTAATCATGCCGCGAATAGACATTGCGACCAAAACGCGCCCAATGCTCAAGCACGATCGCCTCAACTGACTGCTTGCGAGCCGCAAGGATATTGAGCCAGAACAACACTGCCCACAGTCCATCTTTTTCACGAACGTGATTCGAACCCGTACCGAAACTTTCTTCACCACACAGCGTCACCTTACCCGCATCCATTAGGTTGCCGAAAAATTTCCAGCCTGTGGGCGTTTCATAGCAAGGGATACCCAGTGCTTTTGCCACACGATCTGCGGCTTCGCTAGTAGGCATAGAGCGCGCAATGCCCGCCAATCCTTGCTTGTAAGCTGGTATCAATTGCGCATTGGCAGCGAGAATAGCAAGACTATCGGAAGGTGTAACAAAAAAATGTTTGCCCAAAATCATGTTGCGATCACCGTCGCCATCCGAGGCCGCGCCGAAATCTGGCGCACTTTCTCCGTACATGACATCGACCAATTCATGCGCGTAAGTCAGATTAGGATCGGGATGACCGCCACCGAAATCAGGCAGCGGAACACAATTCATCAAGCACTCAGCTGACGCGCCCAAACGACGCACGAATATTTCTTGCGCATAGCCGCCATTAACTGCATGCATAGCATCGAATTTTATTTTGAAACCGCCGCTTAACAGGCTGCGAATCGCAGCAAAATCAAATATCGATTCCATCAAATCGGCGTAATCACTCACAGGATCAATCACCGACACAATCATGTCACCCAGTTTGCTGTCACCCAATTTATCCAGTGCGATATCGGCACTTTCCAAAATGTGATATTGCGAAATAGTCTTGCTCGCGGCGAATATCGCTTCCGTCACCCCCTCTGTGGCAGGCCCGCCGTTGCTGCCGTTGTACTTAATACCAAAATCACCATCTGGTCCGCCGGGATTATGGCTGGCAGACAAAATGATGCCTCCGTATGTTTGATACTTTCGTATCACACAAGATGCGGCAGGCGTAGAAAGAATGCCGCCCTTGCCAACAAGGACACGCCCGTAGCCATTAGCTGCCGCCATTTTCAGAATGATCTGTATGACTTCACGGTTGTAATAGCGTCCGTCGCCACCTAACACCAATATTGAGCCTGCGGGTGCTTTGATCGTGTCAAAAATGGACTGGACGAAATTTTCCAGGTAGTGCGCTTGTTGAAAATCGGGGACACGTTTGCGCAAACCCGATGTGCCGGGTTTCTGGTCGTTAAAAGGAATGGTTGCAACGCTGATGGCTGGCATTATTATCTCCCCGTGTTATGAAATATTTTGTTTGATATCTTACCACTTGATAGCGCAACTAACTTGGCTCGCCAATTCACCCAAGCAGCCCAATTCCTGCAATAATTGCGTGCGGAAAAACAAAACTGAAAGTGAGCAAATTAAATGTTAAGTCAAGATGAGTTAAAACAGGCTGTTGCAAAAGCAGCGATTGAATATGTCCCTTTCGATTGCATCGTTGGCGTAGGCACCGGCTCTACTGCTAACTTTTTTATTGATGAATTAGCCAAAATTAAAAATAAGATACGGGGTGCCGTCGCCAGCTCAGAAGCCTCAGCAAAACGCTTGCAAGCCCATGGCATTGAGGTGTTATCGCTAAATGACGCAGGTGACTTACAGGTTTATGTGGATGGCGCAGACGAAATCACTCGTCACCTGCACATGGTGAAAGGCGGCGGCGGCGCGTTGACGCGTGAAAAAATCGTTGCTGCAGCCAGCAAAAAATTTATCTGTGTATGTGATGCCAGCAAGCTGGTTGATGTGCTGGGCAAATTTCCATTGCCGATTGAAGTCATCCCCATGGCGCGCAGCTCAGTGGCGCGACAACTGGTCAAGCTGGGTGGGCAACCCGCCTTGCGTGAAGGCTTTACTACCGATAACGGCAACCTGATTCTTGATGTACACGGACTGCAAATTATGAATCCGGTTGAGCTAGAGTCAACTTTGGATCACATTGCGGGTGTGGTCACTAACGGTTTATTTGCGCGTCGTTCAGCGGATGTACTGCTGCTGGGCACACCAGAAGGCGTAAAAACCATGACGGTGTAATGACTGTCATCTACCCGTCATATTTTTTGTTTATGTTGTTTGTTTTTGAAGGAATGAATCATGCCTAGTAGCGATCATATTTCTCGACAGTTTGATGCCGACCTCGAAGCTATCCGCGCAAGTGTGTTGCAAATGGGCGGCCTGGTTGAAAGCCAAATCAAAAGTGCGGTTGAATCACTGATGAGTGGTGATATTGCTTTGATGACGGAAGTGATTGAAAACGACCGTCGTGTTAATACCCTGGAAGTCAAAATTGATGAGGCTTGCAGCCAAGTCATCGCACGTCGCCAACCTGCCGCAGGTGATTTACGTTTAGTGATGGCGGTGATCAAAACTATCACTGACTTGGAGCGGATTGGAGATGAGGCGGAGAAAATTGCCCGTATGGCGAAATTACTTTCGCAAAAATCTTCCGGGCTCGTTCTGCCACGCTACCATGAGATTAAACATGCTGCGGAAATCGCGCTCGACATGTTGCGTAAATCCCTCGATGCTTTTGCCCGCCTGGATATTGTCATGGCCGCACAAGTGGTGCGGCAGGATGATCAAGTGGATGAAGAGTTTCGAGCCATCATGCGCTATCTCATCACGTTCATGATGGAAGATCCGCGCACCATTTCAACTTCGTTGGAAATTTTATTTGTAGCCAAAGCCATCGAACGTATCGGCGACCACGCAAAAAATATTTCAGAATATGTAATCTACATGGTCAAAGGGCGGGACGTTCGACACATCACTGCGGATGAAATTGATCGCGAAGTACAGTTGTAGCTTGATAGAGAAGTCAACGCCGCTCTCAACTTCCGTCATTTCCGCGCAGGCGGAAATCTAGTCGATGAAATAAGCCCTGCGTAGCAGGACAACACAGGGTTTTGTCCGCTACACGGAGTTGTTGTTTTGCTGGATTTCCGCATGCGCGGGAATGACGAAAGCTTTACGGCAAATGACTTATATCCCGCTGCAACACTTCACTCAACATCCGCACTACGCCTGCTTGCCACGGAGGCAGATGCAAATCAAATGTCTGCTGCAGTCTTGTTGTGTCCATACGCGAATTGTGTGGACGTTTTGCTGGCGTGGGGAAGGCACTGGTAGGCACGGGTTTAATCGCTTCGGGCACAACCTTAATCTGAATCTCGGCTCGTCTCGCCAAATCAATTATAAAGCTGGCATAGCCATGCCACGATGTTTCACCGCCTGACACCAAGTGATACAAGCCTGATAAATCAGCGTGTTGTTGTGCAGCGCGAATTGCATGAGCCGTCACATCGGCCAACAAATCCGACCCCGTTGGTGCGCCGATCTGGTCGTTAATAACGTTTAAGCTGTCACGTTCCTGAGCCAGACGTAGCATGGTTTTTGCGAAGTTTCCACCGCGCGCGCCATATACCCAACTGGTGCGAAAAATTAGATGTTTGCAACCGGATTGCTGGATGAGTTGTTCACCTTCCAGCTTGGTCGCGCCATACACACTGAGCGGCCCGGTTGCATCGGTTTCGCGCCACGGCTTACCCCCACTGCCATCAAACACATAATCGGTTGAGTAATGAATCAACCAAGCATTGATGCGCTTGGCTTCTGCTGCCAACACAGCGGGCGCAAGCGCATTAAGCGTGCGCGCCAGCTCTGGCTCGCTTTCGGCCTTATCCACTGCGGTATGCGCGGCAGCATTAACAATAATGTCCGGTTTAATTGAACGTACGGTTTCCGCAAGTGCATCCAATTTGGATAAATCGCCGCATAACGTGCTGTTGCGATCCAGCGCGATTACTTCACCTAACGGCGCGAGGCTACGCTGTAGCTCCCAGCCGACTTGACCGTTTTTTCCAAGCAGTAGAATTTTCATCAGAAACGTACAGCGTAGTTTTTTTCAACCCACTGCCGGTAGTTGCCGGACAGGACGTTATTCACCCACCCCTGATTGTCCAGATACCACTGCACGGTTTTACGAATACCTGTCTCAAACGTTTCAACTGGTTTCCAACCCAGCTCACGTTCAATTTTTCGCGCATCAATGGCATAGCGGCGATCATGTCCGGGGCGATCTGTAACAAAGGTGATCTGTTCACGATAAGATTTTCCATCGGCTCGTGGACGCAATTCATCCAGCAGTGCACAAACGATATGCACGATGTCGAGATTGGCCTTTTCATTCCATCCACCCACGTTGTAAACCTCGCCCAACTTGCCTTTGTCCAGCACACAACGAATCGCAGAGCAATGATCTTTGACGTACAGCCAATCACGAATCTGCTGCCCATCGCCATACACGGGCAAATTTTTCCCCGCCAGTGCGTTAACGATCATCAGTGGAATAAGCTTCTCAGGGAAATGATACGGGCCATAGTTATTAGAGCAGTTGGTAGTCAATACCGGCAAGCCATAGGTATGGTGATACGCACGCACCAGATGGTCACTCGCCGCTTTGCTGGCAGAGTAAGGGCTGTTCGGTTCGTAGCGATGCGTTTCAGTGAAGGCCGG
Organism: Gallionellaceae bacterium; assembly: GCA_947445045.1. Lineage (GTDB taxonomy): Bacteria > Pseudomonadota > Gammaproteobacteria > Burkholderiales > Gallionellaceae > Gallionella. The sequence goes on along the minus strand of CANFCA010000115.1, from coordinate 259 downwards.
CTCATCCTTGGTCAAGGAGCCATATACCTCATCGGTCGAAACATGCAAAAACCGGAAGTCCGTTTTGTCTGCTTCTGCCAATCCACCCCAATAACTACGCACAGCTTCCAGCAAATGAAACGTACCGACGATATTGGTTTGAATAAAATCTTCAGGGCCATGAATGGAGCGATCCACGTGACTTTCCGCCGCAAAATTCACCACCGCGCGCGGACGATGTTGCGCAAGCAGCTTAGGCAGCAAGGCCGTATCACCGATG
>CANFCA010000114.1 GCA_947445045.1 Gallionellaceae bacterium | reverse complement strand
GATGGTCATGTAACGTACTCCAGCACGCCACTCAAAGGCGGCAAAAAAATAACGCTCACACCCTTGCCTACCATGGCTCCGCCAGCCGCTGCACAGCGTGGACGTTCAGCAAGTTCGCCAGCAGACTTCCCTAAAGTAAATGGTGACACACAAAAAGGGCGCGATGAAACGCGCCGCAAAATTTTGCAAGATGAATTGGATGTCGAACAAAAATTGCTCGCCGAAGCACAAACTAATTTGAAAGACGGCGCAGATAATCCTGAAATCATTCACGGTAAAGATGGCAGCACGCACCGCAATGTAGCGAAATACGATGAGAAAATTAAATCATTAACTGAGCAAACCAATCTTCATCAAAGTAACATAGACGCACTGAATACCGAATTATCCAAATTAAAATAAATTTTGTTGCTACTGGCATGTTCCCTGCTTTCTAAAAGCGTATGCCTAATTTTCCTTTTCTAACGCTCGAATATCTTTCCACCGCTGTGATTGTGTTGGATGAAGAGTCGCGTATCGCTTATCTCAATCCCGCTGCGGAAAACCTGTTTGACCTGAGTAGTAAAAATTTGCTGGGTCATCCGCTGCAGCAGGTGTTTACCAACACCGAACAATTGGCAAATGCCATGCAACAAGCAGTACACAACCACGCCAGTTACATTGAACATGATTTAATATTGGGTACGCATGCACATGGAAAGCTACATCTACGTTGTGCCGCAACACCTTTGTATATCTCAAAAAATTATTTGTTGTTGGAATTCCATCCAATAGATCGTCCGTTGAAATTGGCGCGTGAAGAACAAATGTTAGATCAGACGCAAGCCAATCGTTTGTTGCTGCGTAATCTCGCGCATGAAATAAAAAATCCGCTCGGTGGTATACGCGGGGCGGCGCAGTTGCTTGAGCAGGAGTTAGAAAAACCAGCCCTGTTTGAATACACGCAAGTCATCATTCAAGAGGCGGACAGGCTGCGCACCTTAATGGAGAATCTGCTCACGCCACAAAATGCGTCACACTACAGCGCGCTTAATATCCATGAGGTATTGGAGCGTGTGCGCAGTGTGGTGTTGGCAGAGCTTTCGGACGGTTTGCAAATTCAGCGAGATTACGATACTAGTTTGCCTGCGCTGATTGGTGACAAAGAACAGTTGATACAAGTGATGCTCAATATTGTGCGCAATGCCACGCAGGCGATGCAGGGGAAAGGTTCAATAATCTTGCGCACGCGCATTGCACGCCAAGTGACGCTGAATAAGCGCCGCCACCGTCTTGCGGTCATGGTGCAAATCATTGATGACGGTGCCGGCATTCCGGTTGAGCTGCAAGATAAAATTTTTTACCCGCTAGTGTCGGGGCGTGCCGATGGGCATGGCTTGGGGCTGACGCTGGCGCAAGATTTTGTTAACCAACATCATGGGACGATTGCCTTTGATAGCGAGCCAGGACGAACCTGCTTCACGATTATTTTACCTCTACCCTGAATTTACTAAGGTGATGTTATGAAACCTGTTTGGATAATAGACGACGATAAGTCGATACGCTGGGTGCTAGAAAAATCACTCGCTCGTGAGGAAATCGAATTCAAAAGCTTTTCCACTGCAGATGATGCCTTGCGCACGTTAAGCAATGATTTACCGCAAGTGGTGGTCAGTGATATTCGTATGCCAGGTAGTTCGGGCTTGGATTTTTTGCAGGTGCTGCATCAGCGCCATCCGCACATTCCTGTCATCATTATGACTGCCTACTCCGACTTGGAAAGTGCGGTGTCGGCATTTCAAGGTGGCGCGTTTGAATATTTGCCCAAGCCGTTTGATATCAACCATGCTGTAGAGCTTATTCGACGGGCCTTAGAGCAAAGTCGGCGCAAATCGGGAGATGCGCAAGAGGTCGCGGTCGATGCCGATATTTTGGGTCAAGCGCCTGCCATGCAGGAAGTTTTTCGTGCGATTGGTCGCTTGTCACAATCCCATGCAACGGTGCTTATCAATGGCGAATCGGGCACAGGGAAAGAGTTGGTTGCCCAAGCATTGCATCGTCATAGTCCCCGTTCCGACAAGCCTTTCATCGCCATCAACACTGCGGCTATTCCCAAAGATTTATTAGAGTCAGAATTGTTTGGCCATGAACGCGGGGCGTTCACAGGCGCTGCCACGACACGACGCGGACGATTTGAACAAGCCGAAGGCGGCACATTATTTTTGGATGAAATCGGCGACATGCCGGCTGATTTACAAACGCGTTTGCTACGCGTACTGTCGGACGGTAATTACTATCGAGTCGGTGGCCATCAGCCGATCAAAGCCAATGTGCGCATCATTACAGCTACCCATCAAAATCTTGACGAGCGTGTCAAACAGGGATTGTTTCGCGAAGATTTGTTTCATCGTTTGAACGTGATTCGATTGCGTCTGCCACCCTTGCGTGAGCGTCGCGAAGATATCCCGCTGTTAGCGAAATACTTCCTGCAAAAAAGTGCGCGTGAGTTATCGGTTGAACAAAAGCAATTTAGCGAAGCGACGTTGCAGCATCTGTCCGCACAAAGCTTTCCGGGCAATGTGCGGCAATTGGAAAATCTGTGCCATTGGCTGACTGTGATGACCCCTTCACAAATCATCGAAGTGGCCGACTTGCCACCAGAGTGGCGCGATGAGGCATCTACTAGCGCAGCGAGTTATGGCGATTGGAGCGCAGCATTAGCACAGCAAGCGGCGATTGCTTTGCAGCGCGGCGATGAGCGCATTATGGACACACTGACCAATCAATTTGAACGCACGCTGATTTTGCAAGCCTTGCAACATACCAATGGACGACGCATCGAAGCGGCTACATTGCTAGGGATTGGGCGCAATACGCTAACACGCAAAATTCAGGAATTGGGTTTGGATCAGCAAGGTGAATAAGCCGCAGCGCGTGCAGTTGACTCACTTGCCATAAGTCTTCATACTTATAATGTACACTATTAAGGACGGAATTATGAATGCTATTCATGCTGGAATCACCATCGGAGTGACCGAGCTGCGCGAATCGCCCACACGCATCCTCAAACGCGCAGAGGATGAAGATAAGGCTGTCGCAATCCTCAATCACAACAAGCCTGCGGGCTACATCATTTCGCCAAAAATGATGGAAGCTATGTTGGATTCTATTGCTGATCGCATTGCTGAAAATCGAGCTAAGACGCGGCTTTCCACTTTGAATAAGGCTCGTAAAATTAAGTTAGACGAACTCTAGCTTTATTACCCATAGCTATTTTTTCAAATAGCCAGCAAGCGTTGAATCTTTTGTGAGTAAGTGCTAACATTCGATTATGTTGTTTATATTCGTTGAGGTTTCTTATGAGTAAAGTGATTTATGAATTAGCCATCCATCCCGATGCCGAAAAGGAATGGGCAAAGCTGGATGGAAGTATCAAGCGACGCTTCAAAGAAAAACTTGCCAAAGAGCGTCTAAAACATCCGCGTGTAGTGAAAGATGCGCTGCGCGAATTACCTGATTGCTACAAGATAAAAATCACCACACCGCAGTTTCGTCTCATTTATCACGTTAACGACGCGAAAAAATTGCTGACTATATTGTCAGTTGCATCACGAGACGATGTGTATGAGGAATTGCGACTGCGGTTGTCTTAAATCTAGGCGAGTTTTTTTAACAGTTTCTCGTGTATTCCACCAAAACCACCATTGCTCATCACCAGTATTTGATCGCCTGATTTTACAGCGGCGGCGATGGTTTCAATCAGTTCATTCAGATCATCTTTCACTATTGCTTTGTCACCCAGCGGAGCGAGTGCGCCGCGTGCATCCCAGCCGAGGTTGCCCGCGTAACAAAATACTAAGTCAGCATCTTTCAAGCTGTCTGGTAATGCATCTTTCATTACGCCTAATTTCATTGTATTGGAACGAGGCTCTAATACCGCCAAAATACGTGCCTTGCCAACTTTGTGACGCAAGCCTGCAACCGTAGTTTTCACTGCAGTCGGGTGATGAGCGAAGTCGTCATACACGGTGATGTCGTTTACCACGCCGCGCACTTCCATGCGACGTTTTACATTTTTGAATTCGGCAAACGCGGCTAAACCTTGCGCAATCGGTACGCCAACATGACGCGCCGCAGCTAACGCGGCAAGGGCATTTTGGCGATTGTGTTCACCGAGTAATTCCCAATGCAGCGTACCTTGTTCAACGCCATTTAGGCTTACACGATTATCGGCATCAATCTGCCAACCTGCGTCTGTACCAAAGCGTTCAATGGGTGTCCAGCAACCACGTTGCAACACCTTGTCCAACGAGGCTTCGCGACCATTGCTTACAACTAAACCATTGCCAGGCACAGTACGCACCAAGTGGTGAAACTGCGTTTCAATCGCGGCGAGATCCGCAAAAATATCTGCGTGATCGAACTCCAAATTATTGAGGATGGCAGTACGCGGATGGTAGTGAACAAATTTTGAACGTTTATCAAAAAAAGCCGTGTCGTATTCGTCTGCTTCGATGATGAAAAAAGGTGAGTCCGTGAGTCGCGCTGAGATACCGAAATTTTCAGGCACGCCGCCAATTAAAAAGCAGGGATTCAGTTTTGCGTATTCCAAAACCCACGCCAACATCGCGCTGGTGGTGGTTTTGCCGTGCGTGCCTGCAACACCCAACACCCACTTATCGCGCAGTATTGTATCTGCCAGCCATTGCGGACCGGAGATGTAGGGCAAGTTGCGATTGAGGATTTCTTCCATCAACGGATTGCCGCGTGTGACCACATTGCCGATTACAAACATATCTGGCATGAGTGAAAGCTGCTCCACGCCAAAGCCCTCAATCAGCTCGATTCCCTGTGCTTCGAGCTGTGTACTCATAGGCGGATAGACGTTCGCATCGCAACCCGTGACGCGATAGCCAGCTTGCTTGGCAAGCGCGGCAATGCCGCCCATAAAAGTGCCACAAATTCCGATGATGTGTATGTGCTTTGCTTGGTTCATTGATTACGCTCTAAAAATAAAATACACCGCACCCATCATGCACAACGCGGCATACAGATAATCCATCTTCAACGGTTGATTCATATACAAAACTGCGAACGGCACAAACACCGAT
>CANFCA010000113.1 GCA_947445045.1 Gallionellaceae bacterium | reverse complement strand
TTGCGGCTACTACGCGCTGACTTTAACCGAAGTGGATCGCCATTATTTACCTGCAGCGTACCAGAAGAAATTGCCTAAGCGGATTCCTGGCATACGCTTGGGGAGGCTGGCGGTGGATCAGCACTATCAAGGTAAACGGCTCGGAGAACTGCTGCTGATGGATGCAATTTCTCGCGCGCAGCGTGTTCATCAGGAGGCAGGGGTAGTGGGATTGTTTGTCGATGCGTTGGATGCACACGCTGCCCAGTTTTATCAGCACTATGGTTTTATGGCGACACCAGACAATCAGATGATGCTGTTTTTACCTGTGGCCAATATGAGCGTCAAGCAATGAGTATTTTGAGGAATAAAAATTTTAAAATATGAATCTGCTAAGCCCATCTGATATCGCCTGCATATATATACGAAGCTATGCTACTTTAAATCTGAGCGCAAAAAACTAATTGAGCTTGCTGGTTCATTAGTGGGTAAGATTAAGCTGCGCGGGGAAGTAACGATTTAATCGTCGGTAAAAGGTGAAGGCAAATAAGAGCGTTCAATGGTTAAAAAAATAAGGGTTTTGTTTATTTGCATGGGCAACATTTGTCGTTCGCCTACCGCTGAAGTGGTGTTTAGGCAATATGTTGAACATGCGAGCTTGTCAGAAATCATCAATATTGATTCCGCAGGTACGCATGATTATCACGTAGGCGATGCGCCTGATGCACGGACACAGCGAGTCGCTTTGCAGCGTGGTTACGATATGAGTAGCTTGCGAGGTCGCCAAGTTGAGCTGTCTGATTTTCTCCGTTTCGACTATGTGTTGGCGATGGATCACGCTAATTTGGATATTCTGCAACGCATTGCTCCGCCAGGTATCCATACACAAGCACAATTATTTTTGGGGTATGCGCGTCATCATACTGAGTGTGAGGTTCCTGATCCTTATTTTGGTGGCGCGGATGGCTTTGAGCGTGTGCTGGATATGGTAGAGGATGCGGCGGAAGGTTTGTTGCAGCACATACGCCAACGATTACAAAAATAGCCTTAGCAAAATTTTAGCCATAAAAAAATCGCACGACTTTCATCGTGCGATTTTTTATGGCTAATGCAGCTTAGTGATGCGTTTCGATTTGTACTAATGGCTCGCTTTCAACATACACTTCGCGTTGACGTGTGCGACGACGAGTAGCGGGTTTGTCAGTGTAATTTGCTGACATGCTCGCAACTGCCTGCGCTTTACTCGGATCAGTTTCAATCTGAATTAAGTTGGGGTTGCTGCTGGCCTTTGGTGTTACAGGGGTAGCGATAACAGCACTTACAGTCGGCATCGCAACGTATTCGCTTGGGTAAACGTAGCCTTCAGGGACAGCAATGTATTCAGTCGGCTTCGCATTGACGACTGGAGTTGTTGGCGTGGTATCCATTTGCACGAACGATTGTTGCACCATCACTGCTTCGCCATTTTGCGCGACTGGTGCCATAGCTTGCGCTGCGCCTTCACGCTGTTCACGCTCACGACGACCACCGCGACGACCGCGACGACGGGCGCTTGGTGAGCCACCTGTTTCAGCTTGTTCCATCGCAGGTGCGGATGCCTGAATTTCTAACTCGGGCTTTTCTTGGGCAGCGACAGGCTGTGCATTTGGGTTAGCTGCAGCGCGTGGTTGCTGAGTGTTTTCATTTGCTGCACGAGGAGGACGAGGTGGTCTAGGTTGACGTGGTTCGCGCGGTTCACGTGGCTCAATCGACTCTTGTGGCTTAGTGGCAACCTCAGCAGAAGCTGGCTTGTTGCGCGGTTCGTTGCGGTCACGATTTTTTCCCGCTTCGTTCCCATCTTTACGCCCACCACGCTCACGACGTTTATTGCCACCTTCACCGCGTTCACTGCGCTCAGGACGAGGCCCGTTGCGTGATCGGTTGAGTGCTGCGGGTTTTGCTGCCGGCTGCGCTTCTTCACCAAACGATTTCATCCAAGCCATGAATTTTCCGAACAATGAAACTTGTGCTTGCTCAGTTTGCATGGGTGCAGGTTGTGCTGGGGTTACACCTTGCACCACCGCTTTTGCGCGGGTAGCTTTTTGCTGCTCTTGTCCAGCATTCTGCGGCTTATCATCAGCTGGTTTTTCCACCAACTTATAACTTGCCTGCAACATGTCGCTGCTCATGTCATCAAGACGCAGGCGACTAATGGTGTAGTTAGGCGTTTCCATGTGCGGATTAGGAATCAGCGTAATCGCCACTTTCAGGCGTGACTCTACCAGATGAATATCGCTGCGTTTTTCATTCAGCAGGAAAGTAGCCACATCCACGGGTACTTGTACGTGAATGGCGGTGCTGCTTTCTTTCATCGCTTCTTCCTGAATGATACGTAGGATATGCAATGCAGAAGATTCCGTACCGCGAATGTGACCGATACCGCTGCAACGTGGGCAAGCGATGTGGTTGCTTTCGCTCAGGCTCGGTTGCAGACGTTGACGGGATAATTCCAGCAAGCCAAAGCGCGAGATTTTTGCAGTCTGAACGCGCGCACGGTCGTAGTGCAACGAGTCGCGCAAACGGTTTTCCACTTCGCGTTGGTTGCGTGTGTTTTCCATGTCGATGAAGTCGATAACGACCAAGCCACCCAAGTCACGCAAGCGCAATTGGCGGGCGATTTCTTCTGCCGCCTCTAGGTTGGTGTTGAATGCCGTGGCTTCAATATCAGAGCCTTTAGTTGCACGCGCCGAGTTAATGTCGATCGCGGTGAGGGCTTCGGTATGGTCGATCACGATCGCGCCGCCGGATGGCAAGCGCACTTCGCGGGCGTGAGCCGATTCGATTTGATGTTCGATTTGGAAGCGGGAGAACAACGGCACATCATCGACATAGCGCTTGATGCGATCCACGTTGTTCGGCATTACCGTGCTCATAAACGCCAAAGCTTGTTGATACACGTCTTCGGTGTCGATCAGGATTTCGCCGATTTCCGGGTTGAAATAATCGCGGATGGCGCGAACGACTAAGCTGCTTTCCAGATAGATTAGCGACGGTGCCTTTTCAGATGCGGCCGCGCCTTCGATGGCATCCCACAATTGCTTGAGGTAGTCCAAATCCCACTGTAATTCTTCCTCATTGCGTCCGATACCGGCAGTGCGCGCGATGATGCTCATGCCTTGCGGTACTTCTACATGCGATAACACTTCGCGTAACTCGTTGCGTTCTTCTCCTTCGATGCGGCGTGATACACCGCCACCGCTTGGGTTGTTTGGCATCAAAACGATGTAACGACCCGCCAAGCTGATGAAGGTGGTGAGTGCCGCGCCTTTATTGCCACGCTCATCTTTTTCAACTTGTACCAACAACTCTTGGCCTTCACGCATCGCCTCTTTGATTGAAGGACGGCTTGGGCTACCAGGCTGGTAATACTCTGGGGCGATTTCTTTGAAGGGAAGGAAGCCGTGGCGATTGCCACCATATTCGACGAAGCAAGCCTCCAAGCTTGGCTCAAGGCGGGTGATAACGGCTTTGTAGATGTTGCTTTTTTGTTGCTCTTTACCGGCTGTTTCAATATCAAGGTCGATGAGTTTTTGTCCATCGACAATGGCGACACGGAGTTCTTCCGGTTGTGTCGCATTAAATAACATGCGTTTCATTTTTATACTTTCCCGCGCTCTGACACGGGCAAGTCAACGCTACACGCGGTTAGGCGTGCCAGATGGGCAAACAGTGAGCAATCGACAGTTGAGTTTTATACAAACGGTTGGTCAAATCAGTTCTCTATCAGTAGCGTATCTTAAATCGTTTTGGGTGAGGTGGCAGAGCTTGCCGACACGGTGGGGGAGTACATCCTGGGCACTGGCAAGGCGGCTTATCAGCGGCGCTTGCGAGCATCGGACTCGACCAGCAGAGTGTCGCAACTCCTAATCACATCACGGAAAATCCGTTGGTGCTTTGAGCGCGTAAATCAATTACTATCACTGCTGATACCGGTGAGTGATATTAACCGGACTGCGGTTGGTAGGGTGGCGGATATTCCATACCTAAATCAAAACTTGCTTTGTCGCCTTCGCTCTGCCGTGCTACAGCACTAATCGGCAGCTCGCCTTCGCGTCATTTTTGATTTATAAATGAAATGCTATTCCGTCGCTTTTGCCCAACTGTTTTTAAAACTTGTTTGGCGGGGAGATATTGCTCCCAAACTTACCCAATACCTAAAACGCGCGAGCGGCGAAGTATAAGCAAAATGAATGGTTTAAGCAAAGACTCTGTGACATTTCTTGAGATTGACGAAAGCGGCGAAGCACAGCGCATTGACAATTTTCTGTTCAAACATCTGAAAGGTGTGCCCAAGAGCCATATCTATCGCATCCTGCGCGGCGAAGTGCGGGTCAATAAGAAACGGATCGACCAAACCTACCGCTTGCAATTGGGAGACTTGGTGCGCATACCGCCGATTCGGGTTGCCGAAAAACACGAAGTCGAGCAGACGCATATCCCAGCGGTGGAGTTCCCTATCGTGTATGAGGATGACGCGCTAGTCGTCGTGAACAAACCCGCCGGAGTAGCTGTGCATGGCGGCAGCGGTGTGAGTTTTGGAGTCATCGAGCAAATGCGTCGCGCCCGTCCTCATGCCAAATTTTTGGAGTTGGTGCATAGGTTAGACCGAGAAACATCGGGTGTATTGTTGCTGGCGAAAAAACGTTCCGCTCTAACCGCGATGCACGAAATCATGCGCGAAGGAAACAGTGACAAGCGTTATTACACCTTGGTTTTGGGGCAATGGAAGAACGTTAAACAGCACGTCAAATTACCGCTGCACAAATTTGACACCCCGCAAGGTGAAAAGCGCGTGATGGTGCGCGAAGACGGACAAGCTTCGCACACCATTTTTACCTTGGAAAAAAGCTGGGCAGAATTCAGCCTGCTGGAAGCGCAACTCAAAACGGGACGCACTCACCAGATACGGGTGCATCTCTCGCACCTCGGCTTCCCGATTGCAGGTGACGACAAATATGGCGACTTTGCGCGCAATAAATTGTTGATGAAGCAGGGGCTGAAGCGCATGTTCCTTCATGCGCACAGCATCTCGTTTGCACATCCCTTGACGGGAGAGCCGCTGCAACTTACTGCGCCATTGCCTAAGGAAT
>CANFCA010000112.1 GCA_947445045.1 Gallionellaceae bacterium | reverse complement strand
TGTTGTCGAACGAATCTTCCGCGTACTCCGCAGGGTCATTCGACATGATGGCGATGGTGTTGATGCCGTGCTGTTGCAGTTCACGTGTGTCACGCACGATGCGATCACGAATGGATTTTACGTAAGGGCAGTGATTGCAAATGAACATCACCAGCAAACCATTCTTGCCGCGCGCATTGGCTAAGTTATAGCGAATGCCATCTACGCCCAGCAAATCAAAATCACGCGCCTTCCAACCAAAATCACACAGCGGCGGTTGCAAACTGACCATCTCGAACTCCTAACAACATCTTTGCGATGCGTTATATTATCACGCCAACTATTCTTATACAGACCCTTTGCCATGCCACGCTTCTATTGCCCTCCGCCGTTGCCGCAAAACGGCTCGTTTGAATTACCTGCTGATGCCGCACATCACGCCTCTCGCGTTTTACGATTACGCGAAGATGATGCTGTACAAATCTTTGATGGAATCGGCAATGAATGCCATGGCGTGATTGCCGAACTGAGTGGCAAGCGCGTAATCGTTGGTGACATCCGCGCGGCTAACATCAACCGCGAATCACCTTTACACATCACACTGGCACAAGCTCTATCCAGCAGCGAAAAAATGGATTGGGTGATTCAAAAAGCTACCGAACTAGGCGCATCCGAAATTCAGCCACTCGCAACTGAGCGCAGTGTTGCAAGGCTTTCCAGTGAGCGAGCCGAAAAGCGCGTCGAACATTGGCAGCAAGTTGCCATCGCTGCGTGTGAGCAATGCGGACGAAATGTGCTGCCGACAATACATGCACCCATAGACATCATGGTGTGGCTGCAACAGACTCGAACATCGCCTGACACAAAATTTATTTTGTTGCCTGAAGGCGCGTCATCATTGTCTAGTCAAATCAAACCATTGGGAAACATCATTTTGCTGATTGGTGCAGAGGGCGGTTTCACGTCAGCAGAAAGTGACTCTGCGCTGCTGTGCGGTTTCACTCCTATTCGTATGGGGGTAAGAGTGTTGCGCACTGAAACTGCGGCGGTTGTTGGGCTTGCGGCGTTGCAAACGCTGTGGGGAGATTTTCAATAAATTTCTTCTGCTACTTCAAATCATTTCAACTTCCTCAAATATGTATTGCTTGCTTCAACACATTCGTCGCCCATTGATTGAGACTTTGCCCCGAAGCCTGCGCAGCAATCAAAGCAGCGGTATGCACCTCACTAGATACACGCAACATGAGTTTACCTGAAGCAGGCTTTTGCGGAACAGGATTCGTGGTCAAGTAAAAATCAATCGCATGGCGAAAATCGGTTCGCAGTGCAGTCACCGTTGTACCGTGAAAACTAATTACATCTTCAATACCCAACACGCGCCCGACAAAAAGGTTATCGCGGTCATCAAAATCGATACGTGCGGTGTAGCCCTTATAAGTCATTGAATTTTTCACGGCTGTATCCCCATTGTTAAAAACCAATCGCGTATATTTTCCACTTGGTAACGCTTTGCTTCCTTGCCAGGATGTGGTCGATGTGCGTCCATACGTTTACCGTTTAATATAAATGCCATGCGTGAACCACTGCCTTCTATCATTTCACCACCCAAGGCAATCACCAACGATTCAATATCCGAAAATGCTATCGAAGCCAAAGTAGGCTTGGTAAATATCGCGTTGAGCGTCTTGGTGTGTTTGGTTTTCACGACGATAATGATAGGAAGATAACCAGCGAAATGCAATCACTATTTGATTGCATTATGCCGAAGCAATGTTTAACGCGTTGCACTGTTTGGTTAATTACCCGAAGCCAGTTCACTTCACCCTAATGAAAAACGCGCCTTACGGCGCGTTTTTCATATTTCTCAGTTACTCACAAAAAATTCGTTATCTCTACTCCCCTCAAAGAGCCGACACCGTCGCAGTCGCTAACGATTTATTACCCGACGCATCGGTAGCGGAATACGTCACGGTGTAAACCCGCGCGGCGGTGGTTTTAGTTTTGTGTGCTGCCATTAAGCTAAAGCTGCGGTCATTCGTGCCGAGGGTTGCGCCCTGCACATCGCTCGCACTTACCTCACTCAGTGGGTTTGGAGCAAGTAAAGTGGTTTCTAGTTGCTAGATGAATCATAGCGCGGCATGATGCGCACAAATCACAAGGACATCAATATGCCTATTACCGCCTCACCCACTGATTTTGTAGCTTGGTTTCGTTCCGTCGCACCTTACATCAACGCATTTCGCGGGCGAACTTTCGTCATCGCGTTTGGGGGCGAAGTAGTTGCGGATGGCAAGTTTGTTGAGCTAACTCACGACTTCAATCTGCTTGCGGCACTAGGCATACGCTTGGTGTTGGTGCATGGTGCGCGCCCGCAAATAGAAGCTCATTTGGCAAAAAGTAGTCTTGCAGACACTTATCACCACGGCATTCGCATGACCGATGCCGACACGATGCAATGCGTGAAAGAAGCGGTGGGTCGAGTGCGCGTCGAGATTGAGGCATTGCTCTCGATGGGGCTGGCAAATTCGCCCATGGCGAATGCTGACATCCGCGTGGCTGGTGGCAATTTCATTACTGCGCAACCTATCGGCATCATCAATGGCGTGGATCTACAGCACACAGGTAGCGTGCGCAAAGTGGACGTGGCCGCGCTAAATGACCGCATGGAGTTTGGCGAAGTGGTGTTGCTCTCACCGCTTGGTTATTCACCCACTGGCGAAGTGTTCAACGTCACGCTGGAAGATGTTGCTACTGCGACCGCTATTGCGCTGGATGCAGACAAACTGGTATTTCTGATGAACACTGATGGCGTGCAAGACAAGAAAGGCGCATTGCTCAAGGAACTCACCGTCGCGCAAGGGCAAGAAGTGTTGAGTGGAAAACGCAAATTATCCGACGACATCAATCTATTTCTGCCTTGTGCAATACGTGCTTGCGAGGCAGGTGTGGCACGCACTCACCTTATCAGCCGTCACACCGATGGCGCGGTGCTGCAAGAATTATTCAGCGATGATGGCATCGGCACGATGGTGGTCGAAAGCACACTTAACACCCTGCGTGATGCCAGCATCGAAGATGTGGGGGGCATTTTGAAACTGCTGCGCCCATTGGAAGAGGAGGGCATCTTGGTAAGACGCAGCCGCGAATTGCTTGAGCAGGAAATAGAACGTTTTGTCGTGTTAGAGCACGACCACCGTATTGTCGGTTGTGCTGCGCTTTATCCCTTCCCCGACGAAGCCGCTGCCGAACTTGCCTGCCTCGCCGTCGAAGCACAAAGCCGAGATCGCGGCTACGGTGAGGCCATCCTCAACCACATGGCCGAAGTGGCCAAGACACAAAAGCTGAAGAAATTATTCGTACTCACTACCCGCACTGCGCATTGGTTTATCGAACGCGGCTTTATTGAAAGCGATGTCTCTGCACTGCCTGCTCAGAAAAAGTCACTGTATAACTATCAGCGAAAATCAAAAGTCTTCGTCAGAAAAATATAGAATGGCGAATGTGCATCGCCACATATAAATTACACCACGAAGGAGTTTTAACTATGAATCATAGAATCACTTTTTTACCACTGGCTGTTTTATTGTCCGCCAGTATTTTTTCAACAACTGCGTGCTCTAAACCAGCTGAAACCCCTAAACCAACGATGGAGAAAAGCAACATGAGTGAACTGATTAAAATTGACGTGAAGCAAGGTGCTGGCGCGGAAGCGATTGCGGGGCATGATGTTTCAGTGCATTACACTGGCTGGTTGTATGACGAAACCGCGCCTGAACATAAAGGTAAAAAATTCGATAGTTCGCGTGATCGTGGCGATCCTTTTAATTTTCCGCTGGGTGGTGGTCGTGTTATTCAGGGCTGGGATAAGGGCGTAGCAGGTATGAAAATAGGCGGGCAACGCACGCTGATTATTCCTTCAGAAATGGGCTACGGCTCACGTGGTGCGGGCGGTGCGATTCCACCGAATGCGACTTTGGTGTTTGATGTTGAGTTATTGGGTGTACGCTAATACCGTTGACCATTTGTAGGAGCGAGCTTGCTCGCTCCTACAATAATCGCTTCCGATGAAAAATTTTAGTATTTCATGACTCTGATCTCAAACCCGCTACTGGTCACGGCGTTGATGCTTGCAGTGTCGAATCTGTTCATGACCTTCGCGTGGTCACTTGAAGAATATGTCGAGCTCACCTTGGTACATGGCGGCCTTGGTGAGCTGGGGCATTGCGCTGTTCGAGTATCTGTTGCAGGTACCCGCCAATCGCATCGGCTACACCGCGCTAAATCTTGGACAATTAAAGATTCTCCAAGAAGTCATTACGCTGTCGGTGTTTGTGCCGTTTGCAGTTTTGTATATGAATCAACCATTGAAGATGGATTATCTGTATGCCGCGCTATGCATGATGGGCGCGGTGTATTTTATTTTTAGAGCGTAAGCAATGAACCAAGCAAAGCACATACACATCATCGGAATTTGCGGCACTTTTATGGGTGGCATTGCCGCGCTTGCCAAGCAAGCTGGCTATCGCGTCACTGGCTGCGATGCCAACGTATATCCACCGATGAGTACACAGCTTGAAGCGCAGGGCATCGAGCTGATTGAAGGCTTTGGCGTTGAGCAGCTTTCACTCAAGCCCGATATGTTTGTTATCGGCAATGTGGTCACGCGCGGCAATCCGTTGATGGAGGAAATCCTCAATCGTAACTTTCCCTACATCTCCGGCCCGCAATGGCTGGCAGATACGATATTGCGCGAAAAGTGGGTGTTGGGTGTTGCAGGCACACACGGCAAAACCTCCACCAGCGCGATGTTGGCGTGGATATTGGAATACGCAAAACTGAACCCCTGTTTTTTAATTGGCGGCGTGCCGGAAAATTTCGGCATCTCAGCGCGACTCACTGAATCACCCTTCTTCGTCATCGAAGCGGACGAATACGACACAGCATTTTTTGATAAGCGTTCAAAATTTGTTCACTACCATCCACGCACAGCCATCCTTAATAATTTGGAGTTTGATCACGCAGATATTTTTGCGGATCTCGCCGCGATTGAAACGCAGTTTCACCACTTGGTGCGTACTGTGCCTGGCAATGGTTTAGTTGTAAGCAATGGTCGCGAAGCCTCGTTGGACAAGGTGTTGCAACGTGGTT
>CANFCA010000111.1 GCA_947445045.1 Gallionellaceae bacterium | reverse complement strand
GATGTGCGCATTTTGTAATAAACACACCCTCAGATTGCAACATGTCGCTGCAAATGCATTGAAAAAACCACTGTTCTCTGCATACACCTTGCCACTCGAAATATCTGGAAAAATATGTGTTGCCGTAAGCATTAGAGTCTTTCAGGCAAATGTCGATGGTGTGTCTAAAAGTTTTCTTTTGAAATATTTCTTGAGGAAGCGGGACGGTGAGGAAAGAAGCATTTTGTGATTTCAAGCTGACTTTTTGCATGTATATCTCCTAACAATAAATTGAGCAGGCAATGCCGCCGATGCGTCTTGTCTTTAGTTGTACGACGCATGCTTAGGTATGATATTTAGATTTTAGAAAGTCAAAAGGTGGAGCAGAGCCAATTTTCTGGCTGTATTAGATAGATGGAAATTCAAGAGTGAATGTTGTGAGTTTTCCTTCAATTGAATTGCATTTGATACTCCCATTGAAGGCTTCCATTACTTTCTTGCAAAAAGACAGTCCGACTCCTGAACCGCCACCTTGACGTCTCATGCTGTAAAACATATCAAATACATGGGGGAGCGAATTTTTAGGTATTCCAGTTCCGGTATCAGTGATCGTAATGAAATTGCGCCCATTTTCTGATTTGGTCTGGATATGGATTACACCTTTACCTGATTCTTTTAGCGCATGGATGCCGTTCTTCAGCAAGTTGAATAGGGCAAAAACAAGAAGCGTGTCTGATCCGAGAAATTCAAAGTCTTCTGCAATTGCTACGCTGACTTTCTCCTTTTCACCAGCTTCAAAAGGGTAGCGATCCAATGCTTCAGCGATACATGCACCGATGAAAAAGCGCTCGAAGACAATTGCCTCAGAGCACTCCATTGACGAGGAAGCCATCATCATGTCTATCATCACGTTCGACTTATTTACTTCATTTTCGATGCGTGCAGATATACCAGAAAGGACATTCAAGTGGCTACCGCTAATACTGGCTAGCATGAGTTTGTTTTCGACTGCCAGCCGGTAACCTTCTAGAAGATCAGGTAAGTAGTTGGAAATGCCCGTTGCTTGATTGCGGATGGTAGCAAGGGGTGTGCGCATTTCATGTGCAACTGTAACAGCAAGCGCCATCGGGTTGAGCAAGTCATACTGGACGATAGCAACAGTAAAGATGCCCAGTGATATTGAAATAAATACTACGCCGGGTGGATAGAATCCGAAGCCGTAATTGCACAAGTAATCGATGGACGCAAATAGGAAAATCAGTATGCCAGCAAGACATAAGCGGAGTCGCCTGCGCAAATTATTCGATGAATATTTTTGCACATCATAAGTGATGTATAGCCCTCGACTTACAACGGCAAACGTTTGCAAGAGGTGTACTGGATGTAGAATTCCCGCCTTAGGGTAATACCCCCAGCTGTAGTGATAAAATCCGTTAACAAATAAGTCCGTACCCATTAGGAAAAAAGCAAGAATTAACCCCAGAGAATATGAAAGGTAGACATAACGCCTCTCTTTGTGGCATCCGCTGATTTCGGTCAGGAAATGGTATAAGCTGGTAGGCAGAAACAGTATGAAGAAATAGCCAAATTTGACTAGGAACAGCGCGACACTGGGATTGGTAATCTGGAAAAGTACTGCCCACGTGGATTGCCAGAAGAATGTTGTGAGGCAAAGTAGAAAGAAACTGACACTGACACGACTGAAACCACGACTGACCAAAGCAAAGAAACCAAACCCTAGGAATAATATCGATACAACAGTTGGTAAAATAGAATACATAGAATTTTCGTGGGTTTAATGTTAATTTCTTCCGTATGATAGGCGAGTTTCAGAGCAAAGTGCAAAGCAATCACAGTGATTTAGGTATCTTAGTAAAGTGATAACTTTTTTTATGAATTTATTGCCCGTTTAGAGCGGAGTCAATGCCACCTATATTTTTTGGACAATGGACAATACATTACCAATTTATCAGCATCCTACGTTGACCATTTTGGTAGATGATAGCCAGAGCTTTCTAGAAAGCCTTGCGTTTAGACTCGGTTCACGTTTTGCGAATAAAGCGTTTTGCGAGCCGCAGACCGCACTCGGTTGGCTGAAGCGCGAACATCTCTATTCTGTTCATTTGGCTCATGACGCGGTTCTTGTCGGTTATGACGAAAAAACGGGTTCCTTTGAACGTCGCAATGCCTCAATTGATGTCGCTCAAATTTACCATGTTGTGATGAATCGAGAGCGCTTTGCCATTCCATCTGTGCTGGTAATTGACTATGAAATGCCGCAAATGAATGGCGTTGAGTTTTGCCAAGCAATCAGAGAGCTGCCGTGCAGAAAAATTTTACTGACTGGCGAGGCTGATGAAAAAATAGCGGTAGATGCGTTTAACCGGAATTTGATAGATTGTTTCATTAATAAAAGTGATCCTGATGCGCTAGATAAGTTGGAAGCGGAAATTATCAAGTTGCAGCGTCGCTTTTTTAATCGGCAGTCGCAAACTTTGAAAGATATACTATCTCGCCACTCTTATTCATTTCTGTCTGATCCTGTTATAGGCGAGCTTGTTCAGGAGCTCTGTAATCTAAATAATTTTGTAGAATATTATTTATTTCCTAACCCGGATGGAATTCTCTTCGTTGACGTTCAGGGCAAGGCTACGCTTATGGTGATTGAAACCAGAGCTAGCTTAAAAGCACACCTTGAAATAGCCCAAGATCAAGATGCTCCTTCTGAATTGCTGGATGCATTAAAAAAAATGTCAGTAGTGCCTTTTTTTTCAAAAACGGGCGGAGTGTACTTAAAGGAAATTGGTCTTAGTTGGACATCATTTTGTTTACCTTCGAAAGTTATGAAGGGGAAGCAGGATTATTTCTGGGCGCTGTTCGATTTGCCAGCCAATTATTTGCACAGCCCATTATATTCATACAGGGAATTCCTTAATGAACAAGAAGCTGAGCTGGCTGCAATCTAGAATGACCTAGCTTTGAAAATTTATTTGAAGATTGAGGGGCAATAAAAAAGGCAGCATGATTTGGCTGCCTTTTTATTGCTAAACTAAAATCAGTTTTTAATCGCTTCGATTTCAAACACCAATTTCACATCATCACCCACTGCCGGCAAGCCATATTTAACGCCGAAGTCAGAGCGCTTAATTTGCGCGCTTGCAGCGGCACCGCATTCGTCTTTTTTGCTCATCGGGTTTGTGCCGCAATTGAATGCATCGATGTTCAATGTCACTGGCTTAGTCACGCCTGAGATGGTCAGGTTGCCATCCACGCTGGCAGGCGTGTCGCCCTTGAAATGTATAGCAGTAGATTTGTAAGTGATAGCTGGGAATTCTGCTGCATTGAAAAAATCGGGTGATTTCAAATGCTCATCACGCTTGGCAAACCCTGTACTGATTGACGAGGTTTTGATTGTGATGTCCACTGAGCCAGATTTTGCAGCGCGATCTAAAGTGATCTTGCCGCTGGTATCGTCAAAGCGTCCCTGCATGGTTGAAAAGCCGAGGTGGTTAATACTGAAATTCGGGAATGTATGAGGCGAATCTATAGTGTAGCTATCGGCAGCAAAAGCGGTGAGGGGTAGGGCGATACTAAGAGCGAGTATGGATTTAAGCATGATGACTCCTTGAGTTGTAATTAAAATCAAACAAGCGTTTGAATGTGTAGCATAGCAATCGCAGGTGATGCTGTAAAGGGTTAATCTAAAAATGAGCGGATGCTACAGCGGCACATCCCCCGCCACTCGCCATGTCACATACAGCGCACCCGCTACAAAAAGAAATGTGACGAAAGTCAGTAATAAAATTTGTACTCGGATAGATTGTTTAGGCAAAGGCACTAGCCAAGCTGCAATCGGAATCCCCGCTAAAATGGCCAGCGCGTACCATGGCAGTTGCGCGCTGAGTACGGCAAGGCATCCCGTTAATCCCGCGATGAGTGCGATAGGCAAGGTGAACATGCGTCCAGTTGGCAGCGGTTGGTTGCTGATGAATTTAATCGCCAAATGTGCGGCTGCAGCTGACCCTAGTGCGAGACCAAATTGACCAAGCAATGCTGATGCGCCTATTAACGCCGCGCCACCCGTGCCGATACCCAGTGCAGTGGCTGCGCAGGAGACGCGCAAGGCCTCTTTTTCCAATAACTTGTCCATACCCCAAACTAATACCGCAACATAAGCCGCACAGGCTGCACCCCATTGCAACATGATGTTGAGCTCTTGTTGTTGAAGGATGCGCTGTAATGTCCAAATTGCTGCTGCTCCACTTAAAGCAACGATCAGCCAGCTGCGCCAAGTTGACATGGCTGAGCCAAACAACAGTCCCAGTGTTGCGCTGAATAATCCCAGCCAAATAATTTTGCGCGAGGCGGTGAGTGGCTCAATACCGAAATCGCTGACGAGATAAACCGTGAGCGCAAAGCCCGCGATGATTGCCAAGCCACTCAAGCGAATGCGCAGAAATAATTCGCTGATGATTAACGCAATTAAAAATGGCGCGAAACCGGCTTGTACGGCGGGGTGGTTGAGTAATTCTTGCATGAGGTATAGGTAAGTACGCTATCAAAATGAGTATATAGTTTATCACTGTAGAAGCGGCACTTGAAATCATGAGTGGTGAACCCAATCTTGCCCAAACGCGGCAAATGTCAGTGGTAGACTGTGCGCCGCTTGTTTAGATATTTGGAGATAAAAGTATGAAACGAATTTTCTTGTTTATCGTGACCAATCTTGCGGTGATGTTGGTCATCAATGTGACGCTGCGTCTGCTCGGCGTAGATCGCATGCTGAACGAAAGCGGCGGCATTAACTTTAGCAACCTGTTGGTGATGTCCATGGTAATTGGTTTCGCGGGTTCGATAATTTCCTTGTTCATGTCCAAGTGGTCGGCAAAGCGCATGGTGGGTGCGCAAGTGATAGAAAATCCAGTTGATCCAACAGAGCGTTGGCTGGTGGAAACGGTGAAGCGCCAAGCACTCTCAGCGGGTATCGGTATGCCGGAAGTGGCGATTTACGAGGCACCCGATGTGAACGCGTTTGCCACAGGTTGGAATCGTAACAATGCGTTGGTGGCAGTGAGTCGCGGCTTGTTGGATAACATGAGCAAGGACGAAGCAGAGGCCGTACTCGCGCATGAAATCAGCCACGTGGCAAATGGAGATATGGTCACCTTGGCCTTG
>CANFCA010000110.1 GCA_947445045.1 Gallionellaceae bacterium | reverse complement strand
GGCTGAAAAACTAAACAATCATGTTGCCAACATTGAGTTGAACTTAGCTTCAACACACGAAGGTTTGCAGCGTGTAAGTGACGTGCCGATTTACAGCACGGATGCCTTGGTGCGTCGCGCGGCGGCATTGCAGAGTACGCATGATGCAAGGTTGCCAACGGTCATGATGCATAGTTCAGAGCTGCAGAAAATTGGTGTGCAACCGGGTGGCAATGTAAAAGTTAATCAAGGTAATGGCACTGTTCAATTGGTGGTGCAGGCTGACGATACGATGCCGGTAGGAACAGTTCGAGTTGCCGCAGGGCATGCGACGACCGCTGTTCTGGGTGCAATGTTTGGTGCAATTACCGTGGAGCGTGCATGATGTTGCAAGCGCTAGAGTTGGCTGGACAAGGATTTTTTGGGGCACTGTGGTTGCCGTTGTGGACGATAGTTAAAATTATGTGCATCGTGCTGCCGATTATGGGGGCGGTCGCCTACTTGACCTTGGCGGAACGTAAAGTCATTGGCTACATGCAGATCCGTATCGGTCCTAATCGCGTGGGTTATTTTGGGTTGTTACAGCCGATAGCGGATGGACTGAAGTTATTTATGAAAGAAATTATTATTCCCACTGGGTCTAGTAAATTCTTGTTTGTGTTTGCGCCCATCATGGCATTGGCACCCGCACTGGCAGCTTGGGCAGTAATGCCGTTTGCCGAGGGCGTGGTGCTTGCCAATGTGAATGCGGGGTTGTTGTATTTGTTGGCGATGACTTCGTTGGGCGTGTACGGCATCATCATCGCAGGTTGGGCTTCCAATTCTAAGTACGCTTTCCTCGGTGCAGTGCGTTCGGCCGCGCAAATTGTGTCGTATGAAATTGCGATGGGGTTTGCTTTGGTGACTGTACTGATGGTTTCGCAAAGCATGAACCTAAGCGACATCGTGCATGGTCAGCAGGGTCACTTGGGTATGCTGAACTGGTACGTGATCCCGTTGTTTCCGATGTTCCTTGTTTACGTGATTTCTGGTGTGGCAGAAACCAATCGTGCGCCGTTTGATATGGCGGAGGGTGAATCTGAGATTGTCGCGGGTTTCCATGTTGAATACTCCGGCATGGCTTTCGCGCTGTTCTTTTTGGCAGAATATGCCAACATGATTTTGATTGCTTTCCTCACTTCGATTATGTTCTTGGGAGGTTGGTTGTCCCCATTGCCATTTTTGCCAGACAGCTTCATTTGGTTGCTCGGCAAAGTCTCATTTATCTTGTTCCTATTCCTGTGGTTTCGCGCGACCTTCCCGCGCTATCGTTATGATCAGTTGATGCGACTAGGCTGGAAAGTATTTATTCCCATCACAATTATTTGGGTGATTGTTGTTGCGGTGTGGATGCAAACCTCGCTTTGGGTTTGGTAGGGCGGAGAAAAAATATATGCAAATCATTACAAATTTCTTCAAGACCTTCTTGCTTTATGAGCTAGTAAAAGGCATGGCGTTAACGGGGCGTTATTTCTTTGCACGAAAAATCACCGTGCAGTTTCCTGAAGAAAAAACACCACAGAGTTTTCGCTTCCGTGGTTTGCACGCTTTGCGTACCTACGCCAATGGTGAAGAGCGTTGCATAGGTTGCAAACTATGCGAAGCGGTATGCCCCGCCTTGGCGATTAAAATCGAAGTTGCTGAACGCGAAGACGGCACACGTCGCACTACGCAATACGATATTGATTTGGTGAAGTGTATTTTTTGTGGGTTGTGCGAAGAAGCGTGTCCAGTGGATGCAATTGTTGAAACCCGTGTGTTTGAATATCACGGCGAAAAACGTGGTGATTTGTATTACACCAAACCCATGCTTTTAGCGATGGGGCAGAAGCACGAAGTGCAGATAGCCAAGGACAGAGCAGAGGATGCTAAGTACAGATGATTGGCAAATGTAGGAGCGGTTTTAGCCGTGATACATTTGAATTTCGCGGCTAAAGCCGCTCCTACCAAACTAGCAGCAATGTTTTAAGGATGAGTAGATGAATTTTGAAGCCGTTGTGTTTTATGTGTTTGCAGCGTTGACTGTGTTTGCGGCATTGCGCGTGATTACCGCACGTAATCCAGTTCACGCAGTATTGTTTTTGGTGCTCGCGTTCATTAGCTCGGCGGGCATTTGGATGTTGTTGGAAGCGGAATTTCTCGCAATCACATTGGTGCTGGTGTATGTCGGCGCGGTGATGGTGTTGTTCCTGTTTGTTGTGATGATGTTGGACATCAACTTGGTGCGTTTGCGCGAAGGATTTTGGAGCTGGCTGCCGCTTGGTGCAACCTTGGCTGGGCTGATGGTGTTGGAAATGATTTGGGTGCTTGGTTCATACGAAGTTGCTGAAGTCGATCGCGTCAGGACAGTGGTAAAACACGTAGCGGATTACAGTAACACCAAAGAGTTGGGGCGTTTGATTTATACCGATTATGTTTATCCGTTTGAGATTGCGGCGGTGTTGTTGTTGGTCGCGATGGTGGCGGCGATTGCTTTGACCTTGCGTCGTCGTAAGGATGCTAAATCACAAGTGGTGTCGGAACAAATCGCGGTGCAAAGCAAAGATCGTGTACGTGTTGTGTCTATGCCGTC
Organism: Gallionellaceae bacterium; assembly: GCA_947445045.1. Taxonomy (GTDB): domain Bacteria; phylum Pseudomonadota; class Gammaproteobacteria; order Burkholderiales; family Gallionellaceae; genus Gallionella. Next base: position 2,579 of record CANFCA010000110.1, on the reverse strand, counting down.
AGAGCCTAGAAGCTAAATAAATTTAAGGAGCGAGCGTGTTAACTCTGTCACATTATCTGGTTCTAAGCGCGGTGCTGTTTGCGATCAGCGTGCTCGGTATTTTTTTGAATCGCAAAAATTTAATCGTGTTGTTGATGTCGATTGAAATGATGTTGTTGGCGGTGAATACCAACTTTGTGGCGTTTTCTCACTATCTGAATGACACGGCTGGACAAGTATTCGTGTTCTTTATCCTCACAGTTGCGGCGGCTGAAGCAGCGATTGGATTGGCGATTTTGGTCGTACTGTTCCGTAATTTGAATACCATCAATGTCGAAGACCTCGACAGCTTGAAAGGTTAATCGTATGGATATTCAAACACTTTATTTATTAGTCCCTTTTGCTCCATTGTTGGGTGCGATTGCGGCGGGGTTGTTTGGCAAATGGTTGGGGCGCACTTGGTCGCATCGCATCACCATCAGTATGGTGGCGGTTTCCTTGTTTGCTTCCATCGCAATTTTTCAAGATGTACTAGCAGGCCATCAATTCAATGGACCTGTCTATACTTGGCTGACATCTGGCGACACCAGTTTTCATGTGGGATTTTTGATTGACCGACTAACAGTTACGATGATGTTGGTGGTGACCTCCGTGTCATTGATGGTACATATCTACACCATCGGCTATATGGCGGAAGACGCGGGTTATCAACGTTTCTTCAGTTACATTTCGCTATTCACTTTCTCCATGTTGATGTTGGTGATGGCGAATAACTTTATGCAGCTGTTTTTTGGTTGGGAAGCGGTGGGCTTGGTTTCCTATCTGCTGATTGGCTTTTGGTACACCCGTCCAACGGCCATCTACGCAAACTTGAAAGCGTTCTTAGTCAATCGCGTGGGCGACTTTGGTTTTCTGTTAGGCATCGCGCTGGTGTTAATGGTATTTGGTACGTTGAATTACGCGGATGTATTTGCCAATGCCGCGAAGCACGCAGAAGACCTCGCGCCGATTCCAGGCATGTCAGTGAATATGCTTACGGCAATTTGCATCTTGCTATTTATTGGCGCGATGGGTAAGTCGGCGCAGTTTCCGCTACACGTTTGGTTGCCTGATTCGATGGAAGGCCCAACGCCGATCTCAGCGTTAATTCACGCGGCGACGATGGTGACGGCAGGTATTTTCATGGTGGCGCGTATGTCACCGCTGTTTGAGTTGTCTGACACTGCCTTGTCGTTCGTGATGATTATCGGTGCAATTACCGCTCTATTTATGGGCTTTTTGGGCATCATTCAGAACGACATTAAACGCGTGGTTGCCTATTCAACTTTATCGCAATTGGGATATATGACCGTGGCATTGGGCGCATCAGGTTACTCAATCGCCATCTTTCATTTGATGACTCACGCCTTCTTCAAGGCATTGCTGTTCCTTGCTGCAGGAAGCGTGATTATGGCGATGCATCACGATCAAGACATCCGCAACATGGGTGGCTTGCGCAAGTACATGCCGATTACTTGGATTACTTCGCTGATCGGTTCGCTAGCGTTGATAGGCACGCCATTCTTCTCTGGCTTTTACTCCAAAGATAGCATCATCGAGATTGTGGAGTTGTCGAAGTTGCCTGGTTCAGGCTTCGCCTATTTTGCCGTGACTGCTGGCGTGTTCATCACCGCGTTCTATTCATTCCGCATGTACTTCTTGGTATTTCATGGCGAAGAGCGTTTTGGCAAACCACATCATGCACAGGATGCTCATGCTAAAGATGACCATGCACATGATACACACGGACATGATGACCATGCGCACGACGATCATGCTGAGGAACATCACGGTTTAGCGCCTGGACAAAAGCCGCATGAAACGCCGTGGGTGGTTACACTCCCGCTAATTTTATTGGCGATACCTTCAGTACTCATCGGCTATTTTGCAATTGAACCGATGGTGTTTGGCAACTACTTTAAGGACGCAATATACATTGCGGAGACGCATGATGGTCTTGCTGAGTTAGCTTCGGAATTTCAAGGCCCTTTGATGAAAGTGGTACATGCATTCGCAGAGGCACCGCTGTGGTTGGCAATATCTGGTGTGTTGACCGCGTGGTTCTTTTATTTGAAGCGGCCTGATATCCCCGCTGCGATACATAAACGTTTCCAAGGCATCTACACTTTGTTGGATAACAAATATTACTTTGATCGTTTTAATGATTGGTTCTTCGCAGGTGGCGCACGTGGGGCAAGCAGCTTTTTGTGGAAATTTGGCGACATTAAGTTGATTGACGGTTTGATGGTCAATGGTTCGGCGAAAGTGGTGGGACTGTTCTCAGGTGTGGTGCGCAAGCTGCAATCGGGTTACATCTACCACTATGCTTTTTCCATGATTATCGGCGTGTTCATCTTGATGACCGTGCGAACTTGGTTTTAGGATAAAAACTTAACCCCCTCAATCCCCCTTATCAGGGGGAAGGCAGCTCATCCCCTGATAAGGGGAGGCTGGGAGGGGTTGAAAATGAAGGAAAGACAGCATGATTTTTGGACTACCCGTAATTAGCGTTGCAATCTGGATGCCGATTTTGTTCGGTGTGCTGGTGTTGGCAACAGGCG
>CANFCA010000109.1 GCA_947445045.1 Gallionellaceae bacterium | reverse complement strand
AGGGTTTCGTAGTAATCTTTTTTAGACATAGTTTTCGCCAATGTGAGAAGGGGCGCAGACGCGCCCCATCATTTTGCTCGTGAGTAAGGGTTACTTCTTATCCTTTACTTCCGTGAACTCCGCATCCACTACATCGCCTTCATCTTTCTTAGGCTCTGCATCAGGCGTTGCTCCTGCTTCATTGGCCTGTGCTTTGGCTTGTTCAGCGGCATACATTTTTTCGCCAAGCTTTTGCGCAGCGGTCGCCAGTGCTTCAGACTTGGCTTCGATAGCGGATTTATCGTCAGATTTGACCACTTCTTCCGCTTCTTTTAACGCGCCTTCGATTGTTGTTTTTTCATCACCACTCAAATGCTCACCATATTCTTTGAGCGATTTTTGAGTAGAGTGAATCAATGAATCCAACTGATTACGCGCAGTAACCAATTCAATGGCTTTACGATCCTCTTCAGCATTGGCTTCAGCGTCATTGACCATGCGTTGAATTTCTTCTTCGCTCAGGCCAGAACTAGCTTGAATCTTGATCTTGTTTTCTTTGCCAGTCGCTTTGTCTTTGGCGGAGACATGCAAAATACCATTCGCATCGATGTCGAAAGTCACTTCAATTTGCGGCATACCGCGTGGTGATGGTGGAATGTCTGACAAGTTAAATTGACCCAAGCTCTTGTTGCCAGAAGCAATCTCACGTTCACCTTGCAGCACGTGGATTGTCACCGCATTTTGGTTGTCTTCAGCGGTCGAGAATACTTGCGAAGCCTTGGTAGGAATCGTGGTGTTTTTCTTGATCAGCTTGGTCATCACGCTGCCCATGGTTTCGATACCTAAAGATAACGGTGTTACGTCCAATAGCAATACGTCTTTCACTTCGCCTTGCAATACGCCACCTTGAATTGCGGCACCAACGGCAACAGCTTCATCAGGGTTTACGTCCTTGCGTGGTTCTTTTCCGAAGAATGCTTTGACGCGTTCTTGTACCATAGGCATACGCGTTTGACCGCCGACCAGAATCACGTCGCCGATATCGGATGCGCTGACACCCGCATCTTTCATCGCAATTTTGCAGGGTTCGATAGTGCGAGCAACCAAGTCTTCCACCAAGCTTTCCAATTTGGCGCGGGTGATCTTGACAGCCAAGTGTTTAGGGCCAGTAGCATCCGCAGTTACATACGGCAGATTCACCTCAGTTTGTTGCGCGCTGGACAATTCAATCTTGGCTTTTTCAGCTGCGTCTTTCAGGCGTTGTAATGCCAGCACGTCTTTACGCAAGTCGATGCCGCTTTCTTTTTGGAATTCTTCTACTAAGAAATCAATCACGCGCATGTCGAAATCTTCACCACCCAGGAAGGTGTCACCGTTGGTGGACATCACTTCAAATTGGTGTTCGCCGTCGAGTTCAGCAATGTCGATAATGGAAATATCGAACGTGCCGCCGCCCAAGTCATACACGGCAATCTTGCGATCACCTTCTTGTTTGTCCAAACCGAAAGCCAATGCAGCAGCCGTTGGTTCGTTGATGATGCGTTTTACATCTAAACCTGCGATACGACCCGCGTCTTTAGTAGCTTGACGCTGTGCATCGTTGAAGTAGGCCGGAACGGTGATGACCGCTTCGGTGACAGGTTCACCCAAATAATCTTCGGCGGTCTTTTTCATTTTCATCAAAACCTGTGCAGAAATTTCAGGTGCGGAAAATTCTTTGTCGCGAACTTTGATCCATGCGTCGCCATTTTTGGCTTTGACGATTTTGAAAGGCACCATGGCAATATCTTTTTGTACCATTTTCTCATCGAAATTGCGACCGATCAGACGCTTTACACCGTACAGCGTGTTGGTTGGATTGGTCACAGCTTGACGTTTGGCAGGCGCGCCTACCAGCACTTCGCCGTCTTCCATGTAAGCGATAATCGAAGGCGTAGTGCGCGTACCTTCCGCATTTTCAATCACTTTGGTCTTGCCGTTTTCCATGATAGCCACGCAAGAGTTGGTAGTGCCCAAGTCGATACCGATGATTTTTCCCATGATGCTTCCTTTCAAGTTAAGTCGTTAATGCGATGTGTTCAAGTTGGGGATAGGTGTGGCAAATTTCAAGAGCGTTATTTAGCTTTTGCCACTAAAACTAATGCTGGGCGAAGAATGCGTTCGTTCAGCGCGTAACCTTTTTGCATCACGCTGACCACGGTGTTGGCTGGCTGGTCGCTGTCTATCATGCTGATCGCCTGATGTTTGTGCGGGTCGAGCTTTTCACCGACTGGATTGATTTCAGTGATGTGAAATTTTTCAAACACGCTAGTGAGTTGCTTGAGCGTCAATTCCATCCCGCTCTTAAAACTTTCTACGGTCGTGTTTTCTACCGCCAGCGCCGCTTGTAGGCTATCCATCACCGCCAGCATTTCATTGGAAAAACGCTCCACAGCAAATTTTTGCGCTTTACTGACATCTTCAACAGCGCGGCGGCGGATGTTTTCGCCTTCGGCTTTGGCATACATCCAAGCGTCATAGTGTTCTTGCGCTTTAAGTTCAGACGCTTGTAACTGGTCAGCAAGGTTAGGAATAATCTCAACAGTGCTTTCGTTGCCGAGTTCGGCACTCGCTGCGATGTCTTGTGGCTGGATGCTAGGGTTGGTATCGTTCTGTTCCATGTTTATTTCCAATTTTTTTGACTTTCACTCAATGGGGACGGTGATTTGAAATTTCAAGAGCAGGTTTTAAAATTATCCGCATTGCCACGAAACGACTGAATTCCGAGGTGAAATACATAAAGTGATATTAACTTTGAGTGTTGCCAATAACACGGTATGATTAACTTTATGAGCTAATTCGGAAGTTTTTAGTAATGAGCGAACAATCAACGCAACCCAAAATTCTTATCGTTGAAGATGATAAATCGGTTTCCTATTTACTTGAATTTATATTGAACCGGGAGGGTTTCGCGACAGCCTCGGCACCTGACGGTCGTGCAGCTGAGGAATTGTTTGAAAGTGAAACTCTGCCCTTGCTGATACTGCTCGATGTAATGTTACCTTACCAAGATGGTTTCCAATTAATCAGGATAATTCGCACTAAACGTGGTTGGGGTGATGTGCCTATCATCATGCTGACTTCAAATTCTCATGAAGACGACATTGTGCGAGCGCTGGATTCGGGTGCGAATGACTATGTGGTTAAGCCATTTCAACCCAACGAATTATTGGCGCGAGTACGTCGTTTGGTGAAGGATAGGTGATGAGCGTTAAGTATTTTGGGCTGTGTGTTGCAATGATAATGTCTGCAAATACTTGGGCGGTTGACGGAGTAGCTAACCCAGGAGCTGCCCCAACTGCTGCACCAGTCGTTACGCCTGCACCCGTGCCAAGTAAAGCACCCGATATTCCTCCAGCGATTGTCGATGTGGAATTGCCTGCCGCTTTTACTGCAGCGCAGCCTAACCCACTCCCTGTTCCAGACACAAATCCAAGTGAACCAAGTAAACCACCTGCAGACATACTGCCTTATCAAATGGAGGTGGGTTCAAGTTTTAGCAAATTAAGCAATGGTTATGCGAATTGGAGCAGTTTGTATGTGAATGCTGAAATGAAATTGGCCAAACGGAATAATATTTATCTGATGGCGCGAAAAGAGAATCGTTATTCTAAGAGTGATACTGAGTGTATGGGTGGTTTTTATGAGCCTATTGATGATCACTTTACGGCCGTCGTTGAAGCGAGCATTAGTCCTGAGCATAATTTCCTGGCAGTGCGTTCCCTCCTTGGCGAAATAGAATATTTCGGCACCAATGGTTGGTCTGGTGAGGTCGGATTTGGACGCACAGAATATAACATTACCATCGTGAATTTGCTGACATTGACAGCAGAGCGCTCATGGGGAAATTACCGTGTTGCTTACACGCGATTTCAAAGTTTTTTGCCAGGTGTTGGAGCGGCTAATAGTAATCAGATGCAAGTATCAAAATATTATGGGGACCGTAATTGGTATGGCGTGACTATTTCAAATGGCAATGAATTAGAGGCACTGTCTACTACGCAAGTGCAAAGCAGTCATGTCCGTACGCTCGTCTTTAGCGGGCTACACTGGTTGAAACCCAGACTCGGACTAACTTATTCATTAGGTAATTTCCGTCAAGGCAACTTCTATACGCGCAATGGGATTCAGTTTGGACTACGCCAACAATTCTGATCAGATCATACACTTCGCTTTTGTCGCAGGGTTAACTGCGGTAGGCGTGGCAACTATGCTGGTGATGCAAATTATCGTGCTGCGCTTCTTGTTGATTCGCCGAGAGCGACGCAAAGCCAATTTTCGCGCTTTGTGGCGACCACTGATGGCACAAAGTGCGACAGGTGAAAGCGCAAGTTACCCAAAAGTGGTTGAAGCTGACACCAAAGAGTTCTTGATCATGTGGAATCATCTTCAAGAACTAATTCGCGGGGTATCCAAGGAGAATTTAAATCAATTAGCGCATAGCGTGGGGATGAATCTTACGGCCAAAAAATTGCTGTTCAGGGGAGCTTTTGCGGAACGTATTTTGGCGATGATGACACTGGGAAATTTGCGCGAAAAAACCGCTTGGTCAATATTGGCTGATTTGATGCATGATGAAAGTCCACTGATTTCGCTTGCAGCCAGCAGTGCATTGATGAAAATAGACGCAGATGCCGGCATCAATTTATTTATGCCCTTGGTGACAATTAGAGATGACTGGCCTTCTGTGAAGGTGGCCATGATATTCAAAGAGGCCAGTTCGGCAGTCATTACTGAGCCATTAGTAAAAGCTATACGTGGAGCAAAGCCTAGTCAATTAAGAAGACTGATTAATTTTTTAGAGCTGGCCAATGTAGCGGAAAGTTCGCAAGTGATGCGTGAAATTTTGGCGGTGAGTCGAGATCAGCAGGCTATTGCAACGTGTTTAAGAATTATGAAAGACCCGCGAGATTTGGATATGGTGCGCAGCCAAACGATCAATCCAATCTGGATCGTGCGTGTTCAGGCTGCTGCTGCATTGGGACGTATCGGTGTAGAGGAAGATAAAGCGCGGTTAATTAAATTGTTGGTGGATCCACAATGGTGGGTACGATATCGCGCCGCAACATCATTGAGCCAGTTGCCATTTGTAAGCATGGAGGAGTTGGCTCGCATCTTAACACAGCAAACCGATCGCTTTGCTATCGATATGCTTAAACAAGTATTGGCAGAAAGAGTCGCATGAGTT
>CANFCA010000108.1 GCA_947445045.1 Gallionellaceae bacterium | reverse complement strand
GACGGAGAAAGCTAATGAGTTCTGAGTGTGATAACAGGTGTCCCGACATAGTTTGATAGTGAGGTTATTGTAAATTGCTATGTCAAATAATATTCACGAACATCTAAGCCATAAGCCCCTGTCGGTAAACCGCGTAGTATGGTGATAACGGCTGCCCCCGCTTCTTGGGATTGGTACAACAAGTCCAGAGTGGTTGCCTCCAAAGCGGGGCGCTTTTCTGTATCGCTAATAATTAGCACCCTTGGCTTGAGTCGGCGCACTTTACTGTGCCCCACCACAATCGCCACTTCACCTGTTGATAGCTCAACCATTGAACCAACGGGGAATACGCCAATCGCCTGGATGAACTGCTCAACCATCGAGGCTTGATACAGCCCTTGATTAAAATTACTCAATGTTTGCAAGGCTTCATATGCAGGAATTGTTTTAGCGTACGAGCGCGGATTGGTTAGTGCCGCGAACGTATCAACGATTGCTGCCATGCGGCCAAATAAACTAATTTCATCTTTAGATAATCCAGCTGGGTAGCCACTGCCATTTTCCCGCTCATGGTGTTGCGCAATGCCTTGCAGAACGTCCGAATGTATGTCGGGTGTTTCTTTGAGAATATTCAAACTCAGTTGAACATGACTTTTGAGCATCTCAAATTCGTCTGCGGTTAGCCGATCTGTTTTAAGCAAGACTGTTTTTGGTAATTTAATTTTACCAATATCCAGTAACAGTCCCATGGTGCATAAGCGTTCCAGCATGTCTTTGGGCAATCCTAAATGCCGACCGAGTGCTACAAGATAAACTGCCACCTGTAATCCATGACCATAAATAACTTCGTCTTGTTTACGCAAGCGCGTAATCCACATCATCGCATCGGGGTTGCGCACCATACTATCGACAACTTCGTTGACGACTTCTTCCGTCTCTTCTAGTGCGAGGTGCTTGTTCGACTGAATGTCATGTACCAAGTTGCTGAACACTTCTTTAGCGCGCTTGTGCGCTTGCAAAGCGGGGGCAACTTCTTGCTCGGCCGGCGTAACATCCACGTACATCGAAATAGGGATGTCAGCAGGAATAAATTCTGGTCGCACATAAGGTGCTGGCTCATCATTAAAATCTGATTGCGATTGTTTAGAGTTAAAGCTAGTTTTGGGTGCTTTAGGCGCTTTGTTGAAAAAACTCTTAAACCTTCCGGTAATATCGGCGAATAAATTGCCTTGTTCGGCATGGTTCGTTGCTCTAGAAGCAAGCACAGGTTGATCTTTAGCCGCAGTATGAGTAGTGGTTGAGCGAGTCCTAGTTTGCTCCAGTGGCAATTCAGCAAGGGAATCTAAGCCAGCATAGACTTCCGTCGCCACATTTTTTTCACCAGGTGCGGCGGACTGGTCAGAAGGACGAATAATGTTGGAGGTAGTGTTGACTTGAACTTGGCGTGGTGCGGCGGTTTGCACGGCTTTTGCTACTTGCTGTTGCTGCAACACTGAACTAGGCGGTGCAATAGGAGACATGCTCCAATCGACCTGAACAAATTCGCAATACTGCTTCAATAACTTGATATCTTCATCACCTTCAATCAAAAAACCTTGCAACATAAACGGTGTATCTATCCATGGTCGGTCAAGCGACGTGACGAACATACCAATTTTAAGCTCGGAGGAAAGGACTTTAGATTGCATGAGCGGTAGTTTACTTAATGTTGTTGTAATGTGCCAGCCGAATAGCGTTATTCAATAAGGAATACCAAGTAGAAATAGCGCTCCCCAAGTGAGCATGGTTAATAGCAAAATAATAACCACACTCAACAAAGTTTGGTTGCGCTTTTGTTGAGCCAGTATTTTCTGAAAAATGACATCTCGTTGAGTATCGGTGTTCTTTATCAGGGATTGATGCAGCAATCTTGGTAATTGGGGCAACAAAGTGGCGTAATGTGGAGCTTCCTGGCGCAGTGTTTTGAGTAAACCACGCCAACCCACTTGTTCACTCATCCAGCGTTCTAGCCATGGTTTGGCGGTTTTCCAAAGATCTAATTCGGGATCGAGTTGCAGCCCTAAGCCTTCAATGTTGAGCAAAGTTTTTTGTAGCAAAACTAATTGCGGTTGAATTTCGATACCGAAACGGCGAGAAGTTTGAAATAAGCGCAGCAGCACGCGACCGAAAGAAACTTCGCGCAAAGGCTTGTCAAATATGGGTTCGCAGACGGAACGTATCGCCGCTTCCAATTCGTCCACGCGCGTTTCTTTGGGAGCCCAACCCGACTCGATATGCACTTCGGCAACGCGTTTGTAATCGCGGCGGAAAAACGCAATAAAGTTTTGCGCGAGGTAATGCTTATCGCTATCGGTAAGCGTACCCATGATGCCGAAATCCAGCGCGATATAACGACCATCCGCCGCGACTTGAACATTGCCAGGGTGCATGTCAGCGTGGAAAAAACCATCGCGAAAAACTTGTGTGTAAAAAATTTCCACGCCATTCGCCGCTAGCTTCGGTATATCAACGCCCGCATCGCGCAACGCATCCACTTGGCTGACGGGCATGCCATACATACGCTCCATCACCATCACTTCAGTGGTGCAAAAATCCCAATACATTTCCGGAACGAGCAGCAATTTTGCATCAACAAAATTACGTTTGAGCTGGCTGGCATTGGCGGCTTCACGCGTGAGATCAAGTTCGTCCGCTAGATATTTTTCAAATTCGCCAACCACCTCGCGTGGCTTGAGACGACGACCATTTGCCCAAAGTTTTTCCACCAACTCTGCTGCCACTTTAAGCAGTGCAATGTCGTGTGCAATGATTTTGCTAATGCCTGGACGCAAAATTTTAACGGCTGCATGGCGACCATCAGGCAACACGGCAAAATGCACTTGGGCGACTGATGCGCTAGCGACAGGGATTTCTTCGAAGCTTAAAAATACGTCTCGCAAAGGCTTGTTATATGCGGCTTCCAGAAGGGCAATGGCTTGTGACGAAGGGAATGGCGGGACTTGATCTTGCAGCTTGGCAAGTTCATCTGCGAGGTCGGTTGGAATCAGGTCACGTCGTGTTGAAAGCATCTGCCCAAATTTGACGAAGATCGGCCCCAGCTTTTGTAGGGCGAGTCGCAATCGAACGGCGCGCGGTTTGTCGGTGTTGCGCATGAATAGCAAAACCCGCAGCGGCATTCGCATCCACCGTACTCGCTCATGGGCGAGTAAGAACTCATCCAATCCAAAATACAGCACCACAAAAATAATTTTGATTAAACGGAATATCCGCATGTTAATGATTTTCTGTGTTTGCCAAAGCTAGACGTTTAACACGCTGTTCAAGCCGCGCGATGTCGTCTCGCAAGGTATCCACTTGTTGCGTGAACGATTTTATTTGAGGCGGCTTGGTGATGAACGGACGCTCTTCTGTCCAGTATTCACTGAGGGATTCAGCAAAGTTCACCGCGCTATCATGTAACTGTTGATGTGTATTTTTTGCCGTTTGTACAATACGTTCCGCCGCAATGTCGCCAGTGAATTTACTCAAATCATCCGCCACATTCCATTGCAAATTTTGTGACAAGAAGAAAATTTCGGCGAGTAACGCCGCATCGCCTTCGCTGCGAATTTCGCTGCGCGCGTGCTCATCACGTGTTGCGAGACGAGGCAGTAATGAAGGAGCGATTATGCAGACTGCATCTGCGCTGGTTGCGCTATCCGCACTTTGCAGCTGGCCATCTTCAAGAATCATGTAGGCAAAAGAAAACGGCGCGATATTGAAGCGCGCCGTTTTACCTGCAAATTTTTGTAGTCGTGGCAATGCCCAACTGTTCTGCGCGAGCAGGCGATTCAGTGCTTGTACAGAAAGTTGGGCGAACACAACGGGTTAATGTAAGGTTGTTTGTTGGATGCCAGACAACAACCACACTGCCTTGTCATCACGCAGATTTTTCTGTACGTGCCAAATCTCATCAACGCTTTCAGGCGTGCCATTGTTTTCACTCAACTGACCCGTGAAGCGGGTGCTAGCAATCGCCCAATCACCTTCGTTTGCGACTTCTAGCAATTGCGCATTGATGGCAATCACATCGGTTTTCTGTGGCGTGTTGTCGCGCTCTTGTAGTTGCATGGAAATTTCGGCAAACATTTCTGGCGTGGTGTATTCGCGGATGTCATTCAAGTCTTTGCGATCGTTCGCGGCTTGCAGGCGGATGAACGATGTTTTTGCGCTGCGTAAAAATGAATCAACTGGGAAATCAGTCGGAATGTTGCCGGTTTGTGTAGTGGCTGCGCTACTCAAATAACCACTTGATTGCGGTTGCTGTGTTTGCTGTGGTTCGTTATATGGCGCGCCTGCTCCAGCGAATTGTGTGGACTGTTGTTGAGATTGTTTTTTGCGGAACATTGAAAGCAAAAACATCACCGCAGCGCCAGCCAAAAGCATCATCAAAATGTTGCCCATTGCGCCTCCCATGCCGCCCATTCCACCTGCGAACATTGCACCCAAGCCTGCACCAATCGCCAAGCCAGCTAAAGGCCCCAGCCATTTATTACCCGCTGGCGCGGCAGGCGCAGGTGCTGCGGTAGGTGCAGCAGTGGGCGAGCGTTGAGCTTGTTGCGGAGCGATAGAGCGTTGTTTGCCGAAACTACCGCCACCGCCAAAACGCCGCGCTTCGGCGGTTGCCGCAAACAAACTCAAGGTAGTTAAAACGATGGTCAATAACAGCAGAAATTTTTTCATGTAATCCTCGTAGGGTAAATCAATGGTGATGCGGGTTGTAACGTTGGGGCGTAACCAAGCCAATTCAAGAGGCGAATTATTGCGGCTGAATGGTCTTGATATCCGTGACGAAATAATCGGTTTCACCAAAGCACGAGCTCGGCACGCCTTTGTGCTGCGCGTAAGTTAGCGCGACGCGTTGGCCGATGAGTTGGTTAACGTGAGCGGCGACAGCATCATCGCGCACGGTGAAAATAAATTTTTCTGGCGCAGCCCCAGGCAATGCAACTAAAGACAATTCACCTTCCCATGTTTTGCATAGCCAACCTTTGTTGGAAAACTTTTGCATAAAACCCGCGCGTTCGCCGCTGGAATAACTCCAGTGCAACGTAACCCAAGCCCATGCGAAAAAAATGACTATCAGTGCGACGATAAAACCTGCGCCATAAAGCGCGGTGCGTTGAGGGGTGGGCATGATAATTTTCCGGATGAATTGAATGTGCGCGGATTATAGCGGAGGCGTGTGCCAACGGTGCGTTTGTTAGAACGGCGGTTCGCAAATAAATTGTAACGGCGCGTTACTG
>CANFCA010000107.1 GCA_947445045.1 Gallionellaceae bacterium | reverse complement strand
TGCGCACCAACTATGAAGTTGGCAACACCCAAGGCGTGCTGGACGGCGACCTCGACGATTTCATTTCAGCCAGTTTGAAGCAAGGCGTTTAACCGTGGGACATTCAGTTTTTGCTTCTTTGCACGGTGCATGAAAGTAATTAAAGTTAAAACAGTGGGATTTGGAGAGTAAAAAATGGCGCAATCTATCGAACCCAACATCGCCGATTTAGCGAACGGCTGGCTCAAAAAATACAAACTTGATTACAAGCTGGAGCAAGAAAAGCTCAATGCCGAAATCGACAAAGCCCTTGAAGATTACTACTCAAAAAATGGCGGCGTGGGTGGCAATCGCCCCGATGCAAAACTGCTGTTACAAGACAAAGCCCTGAATCATTACCCCATCCTGATTGAATACAAAGGCTATCAAGACAGGCTCGTTAAACTGGATAGTAAGGGGCAAGTGGATAATCGCAGTAAAAACGCCCCCAATTTCAAAAACATCAATAGCTATGCCGTCAATGGCGCGGTGCATTATGCCAACGCGCTACTGCACCACACCAGCTACACCGATATTATTGCCATCGGCATGACGGGCTATAAAAATGAAGGCGGCGAAATTCAGCATGCAATTGGCGTTTATTTTGTCTCCAAATCCAACTTTGGCGCGGGGCAAAAAGTCGGTGAGTTTTCAGATTTTTCGTTTCTGAAAAAAGAAGTTTTTGTCGCGTTTGTCGCCCAAGTCAAAGCCTTGAGCCTCACGCCAGACGAAATCGAACAACTCAAAGCGCAACGCAAAAACAAGATTGACCTAAGCCTGGTTAGACTCAACAACGACATTTACCAAAACGAAAAAGGCTTGAGCGAAAATGACCGTGTTTACTTAGTTGCCGCCGCCATTATCGCCACACTTGGCATACCTGGAAAAGTTGCCCCACTTGAAAAATCAGACCTCAAATCCTCCACCGAAAAAGGGAACACTGATGGCGACATTCTCATCCGCAAAATCAAAGCATTTTTGGATGAAAAATCCCTGCCCAAAGAAAAAAAGGAGTTGATTGAAAGAACCCTGCAAAACACCCTCACCACCGACAATATCAACAAAGTAGAAAACGGCGAAAGCCAGCTAAAACGAGTGTTTGTGATGATCGTGGATGACTTGGGTATCTATTACAAATTCGGACTCACCACCGATTTTACTGGCAAGCTCTTTAACGAAATGTACGGCTGGCTGGGCTTTACACAAGACAAGCTCAACGATGTGGTGCTCACGCCCTCTTATGTGGGCGATGATCATATTGCAGTTGTGCATACCGAAAATTTGCCAAAGTTTGCATCAATCTTTGTAACAACCGCAATTCACAATTCATCGCATACAGGCAAGTTTGATTATGGAAGGAACTTCTACGCGAAAGATGCGGATGAATTGAACATCCGCCTTCCCACCCAAAACCACCAACCTGATTACGCCCTCATGGAAACCTTGATTTCTGCAATTCAAAAACTCGTCATCAAAGACGTGGTGTTATATGCAAACAGAAAAATCGCCGCTACCCAAAGCATAATGACCAACTAAGCAAGACTATCTTGCGGCACATGCCACCAGTTACACATGCGCCGCGCAAGCTACCCAATTTTGACCCAGCGAATTTATTGACGCAGTAAAAATAAAGCCACCCGCACACAATACCTGCTCACCACTCCGGTCACGCACAACGTCAGTATTTATGATCCTTCGATGTTGACGCTAGTGACCTTCAAAAAACGCGCTGGAGATGCGTGGGCTTCTCGTATCGGCGTGTTAGTTCGCGAGCAAAATGAGCACGCCTGACTCGATACACATCGAAGGGCTCATGCAGAAAAAGGTGAACATGAAGGGTATTTGTAAAACCTATTTTTATCATCAACTTACTTGGTAAGCCATTATGTTATATTGTCGCCTGTAAAAAATCGCACAGGAGTTGTGATGACAACAATGACGGTTTCATCTAAAGGACAAATGGTTTTACCCGCCAACATTCGCAAGCGTTTAGGGTTAATTGCTGGCACGCAAATGGAAATTATCGAAGAGGCTGATGGGGTGCGTCTGGTGGTTGCTCGCCCAATTAAAGCAGCTAACATCGCGGCGTGTGCGGGAATGGTGACTGCGCCAACCAAAGGCAAAGCACGCAGCTTGTCCGATTTTGATCCTGCCTCAATGTTACAAAAGAAAAAATGAACGCGGTTGATACCAACGTGCTGGCGCGTTTTTTCATCAATGATGAGGATGACCGCGAAGCTGCTCGACAGAGACCCGCCGCAATTGCAGCATTGTCTGGCAAGGTATTTGTATCGATGTCGGTCATCTTGGAATTTGAGTGGGTAATGCGCGGTTTCTATGAGCTTTCCCGCAAAGATATTCAGCCTGTATTTGAGTCACTATGTGGCTTGGAAAATGTGCAAATCGAAAACCGTGGGAGCGTACTCGCCGCGCTGAATGGTTATCAACACGGTTTGGATTTTGCAGATGCACTGCACCTTGCCCGCGCGGATTCTTGTGATTCGTTCTTGAGTTTCGACCAACGTTTGAAAAAACGCGCAAATGCGGTGGGGTTATCGCCTGCCGTGCAAACACCGAAAGCCTAAATCTCCTAGCCTTTAGTTGTTATTATTAAGTCTAGAGTATCTCTTAAATTTTTCACTCTGCAGATTTGCAATAACTGCTGTTGCGATTTCATCGCGTATTTCAATGCACCGAATTTGACAACTCCATTCCCTTAGGCTGAAAGTCGTATAAATTCGCATCCAACACCAATTTGAAAGGCTTGCTGTCTTCTTCGATGTGATGAATTAAGAAATAATTCATAGAGTCAATGCAATCCTTCCTATCGAAGAATGCATGCAAGTCATTTAGCTTCAATAACTTGTTTTTTATCAGCTGACACTGATTTGCCAAATTTTGGTGCGCTAGTCTGTGTTGTGTAAAGTCAAAGTTAAGCGCATGTGCAATGCTTTCTTCAACTGCAAAATAATTGCTTAGGCTATCACCTAGTAACTTACAAGCAACAGACAGTGCAACATCGTTCTTAGAAGTAATTAATTGAGCAATATCCTCAATTTTCCCCAACAATTTTCTGTGTTCTAAATCGATGATTCTATTACCAACTGAAAGTGATCCATGATTTCTGAAATGAGGCATGATGTGTCTCCCATTGATTCACGGCCAATCAACTATGTGGAGCATGACAGAGTACGAAGCCCATCATGATAGAAAGCCATCATCTTGGGTAAGTTATGAATTGCCTTCGCACCAACACGAAGCAATGTCTGCATGTTTTTTGTTGAATAAGCCTAGCTATTAAATATTAGCTTCGCTGAAAGATGCTTAACCGATAGAAAAAAAGTGCATCGTTCAGTTTCGTTACGCTCTTCTAATTACAGTTGAACCACAAACACCCAACAAACATTCCAAAGTGTTTTGTTAGGAGATGTTCATTATCGCGCCATGAATATTAGAATTGCAAGTCCCAGCTACGGAACTATTAATTTCAAGTGGTTACCCAATATTAACTAGTACTGTAATTGGTTGAGTTGGTCAACTTCAGCAAAGTGTTCAATATGGGTGAATACCACAAGTTCATGCATGTTATAGCTAAGGCGAAGCCCAGATGATACTTGTACGCTTAAATGCAAACATCGAATCTTCTTCCGCTCTGGTAAACTGCGCGCCGCTGTCATGTTTGCGTCCAACTGGTTCGCCGTAACGTCGATTTTTCTCTCGAAATAAGAGGTACTAAATCGGGTCTGACGGTCTGCGTGTAGCTGGTGGAAATGAGCATGACGGAATGTGCCGTATCAACGCGCTGCCAGTGTGCAGGTCAGCAGATCCTATGAGGTGCGAAGCTTTGCTGCCAATTCTTATTGTTGAGGGGCGGGAGCTTTTTGCCATGCGTAAATTTACGTGTGGCGTATCGTCATTTCTGCTTCCCTCGCCTCCTATCAGCGCCCACTATTTTACAAAGGGGCTGCCATGACTTACCTGCAACAACTCGATGACATCATCAACACTAACATCGCGCCAGCGGCGCAAACTACAGATCGCGATAGCGCGTTCCCGCGTGCGGCAATTCATGCGCTGGGCGATGCCGGGCTGCTCGGTTTAATCAGTGCCGGGGAAGTCGGCGGCATGGGGCTGGGGTTGGCTGAAGCAGCTCAAGTTGTCGAACGCATTGCCAAGGTGTGTTCTTCCACCGCGATGGTGGTAACCATGCATTATTGTGGCACGACCGTGCTGGAAAAATTCGGCAACGCAACCATTCGGCGCGACATAGCCGAGGGTGCGCATCTAACCACGCTGGCTTGGTCTGATAGTGGTTCGCGCAGCCACTTCTGGGCACCTGTTAGCAAAGCACGACGTGAAGGCGATGACATCATTCTGGACGGCAGCAAGAGCATGGTGACTTCTGCAGCTGAAGCTGATTCTTATGTGTGGTCAACAAGTCCCGCAGCGGCTGAAGGTGCGAGCACATTGTGGCTGGTAAACAGCAAGGCAGCAGGTTTAAGTCAGCCCAAATATTTCGACGGCTTAGGGCTGCGCGGCAACTGCTCGTCACCACTCACGTCCACTGCGCTGCGTCTGTCCGACGCTGACATGCTGGGCACGGACGGTGGCGGTTTCGACATCATGATAGGCACGGTGCTGCCTGTGTTCTCCACGCTGATTGCCTCTTGCTCTATCGGCATGATGGATGCGGCTATGGAGTCTTCCTGCGCGCATGTGAGCGGCAACAAATTTGAACATCTGGGCAGCTCGTTAGCAGATCTGCCGACAATACGCGCTTACATTGCCCGCGCCAAAATCCGTGCCGACATGGCACGCACACTGCGAGATGACACTGTAATCGCATTGGCCACAGGACGTGCCGATGCAATGTTGCGCGTGATGCAAGTCAAGGTAGCCGCAGCAGAAGCTGCACTGGAAGTAACCGACACGGCGATGCGCGTATGCGGCGGCGCGGCATTCCGCAAAGATGTCGGCGTGGAGCGTAACTTCCGCGATGCGCGTGCCGCTTCAATCATGGCACCCACTTCCGATGTGTTGTATGACTTTATCGGCAAAGCGGTGTGCGGCATGCCCGTGTTCGGCTGAGGTGAAGGCGATGTCAAAACCTTTGATGATGGGCGCGGTGGCTTATGCACCCAAGGTGGTCACGATCTGGGAAGGCTTCAAAGAGTATTTCCGGCAGCATGATTTCGAGTTCGATTACATTCTCTATTCCAATTACGAACGTCAGGTCGAAGCGCAATTCGAC
>CANFCA010000106.1 GCA_947445045.1 Gallionellaceae bacterium | reverse complement strand
TGCCGCCATTGCGCCTGAACGAGTGCAACATGGCTTATCTGCCGCCCTGCCGAACAACACCACCCTGCCCTTTATGGCACGTAATCCGCCGCAATGGATGCGCGACCTGCGCTTGAATTTCGACGCAATAGCTACCCAATGGAACCAGTGGGTGATCGGCTACAACAGCGAACGCCAATTCGCGTTTCTTACTCGCCTAGGCATGGAAGACGTGACGTGGCAACAAATCACCATCAATATGGTAGCGGGAATAGGCATCGCCATCGGGCTGTTAGCGTTTTATTTGCTAGGCCATTTATTTGTTCGTCAGCCTGATAAAGTTCAAGCCGCCTGGCTCAAGCTGTGCCGCAAATTAGCCAAGGCTGGCTTGCCCCGAAGTGCGCACGAAGGCGCGCTGGATTACGCAAATCGTATTGCGATTGCCCGCCCTGAGTTTGCCGATAAAATACGTGACCTTGCCAAACGCTACAGTGCATTGCGCTATGGGAAAATTCAAAGTGACAGTGCGAAAAATGAATTTCTGCAACGCGCTGCGGCGTTGAGAGTCTAAATAGACAACTGAAAACAGCGGGGTATGTGTCGCTGAACCCGACTAAGCGGCCTGCACCGGAATCTGATCGCGCTGGCCAATAATGCGATTGTGTTCGTCCACATAGACGAGTTGTGGATGGAATTTTTTCAGCTCAATTTCTGAATAAATTGCGTAAGTAGCGATGATGAGGATGTCGCCAGGATTAGCTTTGTGCGCAGCCGCGCCGTTCACAGAAATCACGCCAGAACCACGTTGTGCGCGAATTGCATAGGTAGTGAAACGCTCGCCATTGGTGACGTTGTAAATATCGATCTGTTGATACTCCTTGATGTCGGCCGCGTCCAGCAGATTGTCATCAATCGCGCACGATCCCTCATAGTGCAACTCCGAATGAGTAACATGCACTCGGTGCAACTTGGATTTAAGCATGGTTCTTTGCATTTCTACCTCTCAACTGGAGTGCGCATTATATCCCACTCAATCAGCATTTCCTTAATACGTTTCCGTAGGAGCGAGCCCTGCTACGTGTGTTGTTGGGGCCAAAGCCCCTTACAACCACGGTGTACTCCTTGCGGTTGCTCGCGAATGAAAGAATAATCGCGAGCAGGGCTCGCTCCTACAAAGGGTTTTCACCCTAACGAACTATTTTAGATTGACATCTATGTTATCTAGCAATCGCACGCCACCCAACTTAGCTGCTGCTAAAACCACCAATTTACACTGTGATTGCTTAGCTGACAGCAAATCAGATTGGTTACGGATACTTACATAATCCACCACCCAACCCTCTGTAGATAACGCTAGGACTGCTTGGCTCTGCATTTGTTCAAAATTACGTTCACCTTGCACGATGGCATCCCGCAATCGTTGCAGCGTTTGATACAAAAAAGTCGCTTGGCTACGCTGTATTTTGCTCAGGTATTGGTTGCGCGAACTCAACGCCAAGCCATCCGCCGCACGCACGGTTTCACCACCAACAATGTGGATCGGCAAATTCATCTGCGCCACCATCTGACGAATGATGTGCAATTGCTGATAATCTTTTTTGCCGAACAGCGCGACATGTGGTTGCACAATATTCAATAGCTTTAACACCACCGTCGCCATGCCGCGAAAATGACCGGGACGTGTTGCGCCGCATAGCTCATTGGCAATCAGTGGTGGCTCAACGAATATAGTTTGCTGCTCAGGATACATCTCGTTAACCGACGGTACGAACACCACATCCGCCAACCCCTGCAACTTGGCACAGTCCGCTTCTAAGGTACGCGGATACTTGTCGAAATCCTCACTCGGTCCAAACTGCAAGGGATTAACGAAGATGCTTGCAACGATGCAACTGCCATGCTCGCGGGAGAGTCGCATCAAATTGAGATGCCCTTCATGCAGATTGCCCATTGTTGGCACAAAGGCAACGGATTGTTCGTTAACCAGCCTTGCGCGTAGTTCGGCGATGGTAGTAATGATTTGCATCAAAAACTATGCTCCTGCGTTGGAAAACTACCTGCTTTTACTTCGGCAACATAATTCGCCACCGCCTGCGCAATACTGCTCGCACCCTGCATATAATTTTTGACGAAACGGGCTTTTTTTCCGGGATAAATATCCAGCATGTCATGCAACACCAACACTTGCCCTGAACACGCAGCACCCGCACCAATACCGATAGTAGGGATGGTCAATTGCGCGGAAATCTCTGCTGCCAACAAGGATGGGATTGCTTCCAATACCAACATGCCCGCACCAGCTTGTTCGAGAGCCACCGCATCTTGTAACAATCGCTGTGCATCCGCTGAGTCTTTTCCCTGCACGCGATAACCACCGAGCTGATGTACCGATTGCGGCGTGAGGCCAATATGCCCACAGACTGCAATGCCGCGCTCAGTTAAAAAACGTACCGTTTCAACCAAGGATGCACCGCCTTCCAACTTGACCATCTGTGCGCCTGCTGCCATGAGTTTTGCGGCATGAGCGAAGGTTTCTTGCGGGCTGATTTGAAACGTACCGAACGGCATATCACTGATGATGAAAATTTGCTTCGCACCACGTGCCACGCAAGCGGTGTGATAAACCATCTCGTCCAATGTTACGGGCAGCGTAGTATCGTGGCCCTGTAACACCATACCGAGTGAATCCCCCACCAACAATACGTCCACGCCTTGCCCTTCCAGCAATGCGGCGAAGCTCGCGTCGTAGCACGTTAGCACCGCGATTTTTTCGTCCTTGCTGCGCATAGCCTGCAATTTAGTCAATGTGGTACGCATCTCTACCCCCTACTAAAAAATTCTCGCTGTCCGCGCATGTCTTGGATGCGCTGTAACAACTCGGCAAAATCCTCATCCGCATCAACGAAGTTCAAATGCTCACTGTTCACCACCAGCACAGGCGATGCATCGTAATGATAAAAGAATTCGTTATAGCTTTGTGTCAAACGCGACAAATAACTTTCGGTAATGCTTTGCTCATAGTGTTGCGCGCGACCACGTACCCTATCCAGCAACACCTCAGGCGCGGCCTGCAAATAAATTACCAAATCTGGTGTGGGCGTTTGCGGCTTCAGCGTTTGATAAATTTGTTGGTACAACGCAAATTCAGCATCACTCAAATTGAGTCGCGCGAACAAGGGGTCTTTTTCAAATAGATAATCAGCAACGGTGCTGGCACCAAATAAATCGAGTTGCGCAATATCACGCAGTTCATTGCTACGTTGAAATAAAAAAAACAACTGTGTCGCTAAAGCATGACGTGCCGGGTCTTGATAAAATTTTTCCAGAAAAGGATTGTCTTCTGGTTTTTCAAACAACGTTGTAGCAGTAAGATGTTGAGCAAGGCGACGCGCTAAACTGGTCTTACCCACCCCAATCGGTCCTTCAACCACCAGATAGCGCGCGCGACTAAAAAACATCCGCAAGTCGCTCCAATGTTTGATGTTGGCATGACTGCAAGGCATATTCCGCAAGGCCTACAGCAGGGATAGTGCAATTCGGTGCAATCTCCAACAACGGCTGCAACACAAAGGCACGCAAATGCATTTGGGGATGCGGAATGGTCAAACCATGTTCATGCAATTGCACATCGTCGTACAACAACAAATCCAAATCCAAAGTGCGTGGCGCGTTTTGAAAAGTACGCTCACGACCATGCGTATGTTCAATTTGTAGCAAACCTTGCAACAAAGCTTGCGGCGTTAACGTAGTGGCAATCTGTGCGACCGCATTGACGAAATTCGGCTGATCCAAATAGCCAATCGGTGCGCTTTGATAGAGTGAGGAGTGCTTCAACAATCGCGTACTGGGCAATTTATCAAGATCAATAAAAGCACGCTGTAGCTGCTCACTAGGCCTATCCAAGTTGCTGCCCAAGCCAATAAATGCAATGTGCTGCATCACTCAGCTGACTCGCTCGTGACACCTGTCTCCGGTTTTTTGCGTGGTTTGCGACGACGGCGTTTTTTCTCACCCGTTGATTCTGGCTGCAACATTTCTGCGCGCCGCTCCAGGTTGGCATCTTGAAACTCACCCCACCACAAACCCAACGCTTGATCGGCTTCACCACTTGCGCAACGCAACAATAAAAAATCATACCCAGCGCGAAAACGCGGTTGTTCTAGCAAACGGAAGGGACGCTGGCCAGTGCGCTGATCCAGGCGCAACTGCATCAACCAAATTTCCTTCATCACGGCATCAACCCGATGCGGAATGGCAAGCTGCGCCCTTTGCTTACCCAGCACTTCATCCATCGCTTCATGCATCGCGCCCACCGGACGATCCCCATTTTTTTGACGCAAATTCCACGCCGCCAGCACCTCGTGCCACAGCAATGCGGCAAATAGGAACGCAGGTGAGACGGGCTTATCTTGACTGAGTCGCTCATCAGTATTTTTCAAAGCCAGCATGATGAATTTTTCGCCCATCGGCTGCTCCATAATCACATCGAGCAGGGGCAACAAACCATGATGCAAATTCATGCGATGCAATTGCTGTACGCATTTCACCGAATGACCAGACAGTAACATTTTCAACACTTCATCCAGCAAACGTGCTTGCGGCACGTTGTCGAGCAATCTTTTCAATTCGGCAATCGGCGCTGCGGTAGCAGCATCCAGTTTGATACCTAGCTTGGCTGATAAGCGCACCGCACGAAGCATTCTTACCGGGTCTTCGCGGTATCGCACCAAGGGGTCACCGATAATTCGCAGCAAGTGATTGCGCGTATCGGCATAGCCATTGTGAAAATCGAATATCTCTTGAGTAGTCGGGTCATAGAACATCGCGTTCGCCGTGAAATCACGGCGTGCAGCATCTTGCTCTTGATCGCCGAATTCATTGTCGCGCAACAAACGGCCATGTTCGTCGGTCTGCGCATCTTCACTCTCCACCATGCGACGAAAAGTTGAGACCTCCACCGTCTCTTCGCCAAACATCACATGTACCAAGCGAAAACGGCGACCAATGATGCGCGCCCGGCGAAACACGCGACGCACCTCTTCAGGCGTAGCATCCGTGGCAATATCAAAATCTTTTGGTGTGCGTTCCAACAATAAATCACGTACCGCCCCACCCACCACATAAGCCTGAAACCCCGCCGCCTGCAAGCCATCCGTCACCTTGAGTGCGCCAAAGCTAATCTGCTCGCGAGACACGCAATGCAGCTTAAATGGAATGACTTGGGCATTGCCCACTGACTTGGTTTTACTAGCCTTGGTGAAAACGCGCTTGAGGAATTTTTTAATCATGCAATCTTTGAAATTTG
>CANFCA010000105.1 GCA_947445045.1 Gallionellaceae bacterium | reverse complement strand
AGAAAGATGAAGGCGATGTAGTGGATGCGGAGTTCACGGAAGTAAAGGATAAGAAGTAACCCTTACTCACGAGCAAAATGATGGGGCGCGTCTGCGCCCCTTCTCACATTGGCGAAAACTATGTCTAAAAAAGATTACTACGAAACCCTGGGCGTAAATCGTGATGCATCCGATGACGACCTGAAAAAAGCTTATCGCAAAATGGCGATGAAGTATCACCCAGATCGCAATCCTGACAATCCCAAGGCCGAAGCTCATTTCAAAGAAGCCAAGGAAGCCTATGAAACATTAAGCGACGGGCAAAAACGCGCCGCTTATGATCAACATGGCCACGCGGCATTTGAAGCCGGCGGCATGGGAGGCGGCAGTCCATTTGGTGCAGGTGCGAGCGCACAAGGATTTGATTTCTCCGATATCTTTGGCGATATATTTGGTGGCGGGCAACGGGGTGGTCGCAGCAGTGTGCAGCGCGGTTCTGATTTGCGTTACAACTTAGAGATCACCCTAGAACAAGCAGCACGAGGCACCGAAACACAAATCCGGATCCCTACCCAAGCGGAATGTGAAACATGTAGCGGCTCAGGAGCAAAACCAGGCACGACAGCGAGCACCTGCACTACCTGTTCAGGACACGGTCAAGTTCGCGTGCAACAAGGCTTCTTCTCGGTGCAGCAAACCTGCCCGCGCTGTCATGGCACAGGCAAGATGATTGCTTCACCGTGTAAATCGTGTAACGGGCAAGGACGCATCAAAAAGCACAAAACCTTGTCCGTTAAAATACCAGCTGGCGTAGATACCGATGATCGCATTCGCCTCAGTGGCGAAGGTGAACTTGGTGTAAATGGCGGGCCACCTGGCGATTTATACGTCGTGGTACAACTCAAATCGCACGCTGTTTTCCAACGCGACCATAACGATTTGCATTGTGAAATGCCCATCAGCTTTAGCATCGCAGCGCTGGGTGGAGAAATTGAAATCCCAACGCTGGATGGCGTGGCAACCATCAAAATTCCCGCCGAAACACAAAGCGGAAAAATCTTCCGTTTGCGCGGCAAAGGTATCAAAGGAATACGCAGCGCAACACATGGTGATTTGCATTGCCATGTAATTGTTGAAACGCCTGTCAACCTCACCGACAAACAAAAAGAATTGCTGCGCGAATTCGAGGCGATCAACGACAAGGATAACGAACGACATAACCCGCGTGCCAAATCCTGGATGAATAAAGTGAAAGATTTTTTTGCCGAGTGATTGTGCAGTTAACACTGAGCTTGCGCCGAAAAATAGTCTTCCAAGGGTGACGTAAAATTATCGTTACTTATTGGATAAGAGGTGAAGCGAATATCGAGTCAGAAATACACACCAGAGTTCAGAGTGCTGGCGATGAAGCGAGTCAAGGATAGTCTAACACCAAGTGCTGCGGCCAAAGAGTTGGTCATCAGTCATCAAAAGCTGCGTTATTGGGTCAAAGCAGAAGAGGCAGGCAAGCTTGGTGGTGCGGGGATAAAGTTGTCACAACCGAGTAGATGGAACTTTCGAAGTTGTGTGCCGAGAACATTCGATTAAAACGAGAGAACGAAATTCTAAAATAAGGTGAGACGTATACGTCGAACGCTTACTTTCCAAGAGATAAGAAGTGACTTAATGGCAGTTTTTTTCCATTTAGACAGAAGCCAACAGCCGGAATACTACATCACTCGGATCGGGGCAGTCATAACCAAACACTTGGCAACCGTTCTTTGGTTGCTTCGTGGGATGGCTAGTTGTTTCATCAGTACGCCAGTCACGTATTTCAAAGCAAACTGAAGGAGTATGGCATGGTGTGCTCGATGAGTCGCAAAGGTAACTGCTGGGACAATGCGCCGACCGAAATCTGGTTCAACAGTTTTAAGAACGAGCGTAGGCATGACTTGCGTTATGAGGCGAGGGATGAAATGAGGGCGATGACATTCGAGTACATCGAAGTACTGTACAACCGTAAACGGCAACACTCGACGCTGGGCTACAAATCACCGATTCAGTTTCTGGACGACTGGTTCAGTGCTCAGCAGAAAGAAAAGCAGGTAGCATAAACGCCACCTCTTGGAAGTCTAAATATCCAGGGAAGCTCATATCCTCGCAAATTTCACGTCAAATAAAATTTGAACTCGTCAAAAATAATTCGCATAGTCGCACTATTTGAAGCCACCAAAGGCGCGCTAGTTTTGTTGGCTGGGGCAGGTGCCCTTTCCCTAATACATCACGATGTTCAATACTATGCAGAGCAACTAGTTGGGCATTTACATCTCAATCCTGCAAAATATTATCCGCAGATTTTTATTGAAGCCGCCACCCATCTCACTGACGCTCGTTTAAGGTTGCTAGCTATTTTTGCTGCACTATACGGAGTAGTAAGATTTATCGAGGCCTATGGCTTGTGGGGTGGCCGACGCTGGGCGGAATGGTTTGCTGCGATTAGCGGCGGCATCTATGTACCCTTTGAGCTTTACGAGTTGTATAGTAAAGCCACTTGGCTTTCACTTACTGCCTTGTTAGCCAATGTCTTAATTGTCGGTTTAATGGTCAACACCTTATTGCACAAAACCCCTGAATAGATGCTAACTGGAACGAGGAGAATAAATATGTCTGAAGATGGTTTCCACGTACATGGCGCACACGAACATGCAGTTGAGCACCATGCGCAAATCGGCGATAACCTTGCCAGCCAAGTTGCCATTTTCACGGCAATACTAGCCTCCCTAGCTGCAGTCATCAGCTACCAAGGGAGTGCAACACAAAATGAATCCATGCTGATGAAAAATGATGCTGTGCTTAAAAAAGCTCAAGCATCTGACCAATGGAATTACTACGAGGCTAAAAGCTACAAGGGGCATCT
The DNA here is from genome assembly GCA_947445045.1 of Gallionellaceae bacterium. Lineage (GTDB taxonomy): Bacteria > Pseudomonadota > Gammaproteobacteria > Burkholderiales > Gallionellaceae > Gallionella. The sequence goes on along the minus strand of CANFCA010000105.1, from coordinate 2,412 downwards.
GATGGAACTCGCTGGTGAACTCGCTCCTCCCGATAAGCAAGGTTTTTATAAAGACCAGTTGCAAAAATACGAAGCGGAAAAAAAGGAAGTCAAAAGTAAAGCTGAGGAATTAGACATAGCTTCAGATAAAGCCAATCAGGAGAGCGAACATTTGTTGCGACCTCACCATAAATTAGCACAGGCAATGACGCTGATACAGATTGCCATATCGCTTGCCTCTATTACTGTTCTCACGCGCAAAAAGTGGTTATTTCTCGTGGCGGCAGTTGCTGCCACAATCGGCATCGCATTGTGGGGATTGGCACTACTCGCATAGTGAATGCCTCATATTAGACTCGACGCGATATTAATGGTCAGCGCCACTAATGTCGTATTGAAAAAGAACGCCAAAACGCAATGTACTAGACCTGTCCGACGCATCACTCTACTGCTAAAGCTGACATCGGCGGTCTGACCTGATGTACCAATCACGCATGCAAAATAAAGGAAATCGCCATAGTCTGGGATAGGTGCATTAGGAAACTCCAGTCCTCCCGAACCGCCCTTCTCTTTAGCCACATAAAAATCATGTGCGTAATGCAATGCAAACATCACTTGTGTGAAAGCCCATGAAGAGAGAATCGTCAGAACCGCAAGCGTAATGTGCGCATAACGCAACATACCATGCATATCTTTGACCACCGCGAGTTCGGCAACGATGGCACCGATAGACATCAACGCGGCTACAATCACCATACCTAACACCACAAACTTTCCATCATCCTGAACAATGGCGTTGGCACGTATTTTTTCGTGTGTTGTCCAGAACATCATGCGAGCGGCCAATATCAAATACATCCACGCACCGACATTCCAACCAACAATCACCCGCGTAATATCGTGTGCCGCTAAAGAATCCGGCAACAGAAATGCCACTAACACACCAATCAAAATCGAACTGAATAATCGCGGACGTGAAAGAAGAATGCGCATGAACGCTGGACGATGGGCAGAATTAGAAATATTAGTCATACGCTTGTGATTTTATTTTTAGAATTTTGCAACTGCACAAGGGTGAGTTCCATTACATGAATACGTTCAGCCACTGAAAACATAAAAGTAAGAATTCCCGTATGAAAAATTTTAGCAACATCATTAGAAATGTTATTGAATATCTGAATCAAACTCAGGCTCGTTAAATGAAGTTTTGTACTTCGCTTGCATGGTTGGCTCTGAAATATTTCGCACCAACAAATTTATATCAATTGTTTTATGTGTGATGTACTTTTCTGGTAGTTTAATATAGATCGTGTGGTGATTGATCTTTCCATGTTCTATCAATAATGGAGTTTCAGCTCCGGTAATCGTAAAACCTTCCATAATATTATCGGTGCTAACCGACACGTAAATATCCTTAGTTGTTTCATTCACAATATCGAGTTCATATTTATTTTGAATTGAGCCGTCACTCTCCATGACGAACAATGGCTGACGTTCTTCTATCACCGTCAGCTTAATCGGGCCAGAATAGTTCAGTTCATAAACACTCCACACAATCACGGGGAAAATCACTAATATCGTAATCAGTGCATAGGGAGCAAACTTATATTGATACCATTTGTTATTACTGACTTTAGCGTTTAATGTGTCAAAAAATGCATACAAACAACCGAACATTGCCACTGAAGCAATAAAGGCATACCAATACTGCCCACCCTCATTCAACCACACACCAATTGTTAACCACGTTGCCAGTACCACCATGCCATGCACAACGATAGCGCAAAGCAAACCAGTAACCAGGCATTCAAATGTGTATTTTAGGTACTTCATAAGCATCTCCCTCCACTCACAATTACATTAAAAATGCATCGCGCACTGGGTTTTTAAAACCAATATTTTTATAGATACTCCTCGCACTACAACTTAACTGCAAATTTTGTTTGTAACAAAAAATACAAATTTTTACACTTACTTGATTGTCCTCAAGCGGTGATAGGAGTTGAATCTAAACCTCCTCCAAAACTCTTTAAGCATGACTGTTGTGCTTGGCGTTATTGTTGCGGGGGATATCGCTTTTGCAGCGACCACTTCAAATCTTCTAGGAACAATCAATCGTGGAAAGCACACGTAAATCAAACAAAAAACTAATCGGTGTAATTGGTTCAACGCTGACACTGGCCGTGCTATCTATCAGTATTGCGTCGTCCGCTTATGCGGAGCGTGAAGGTGGGAGAGATGGCGATCACCGTCATCAACGACCCCAGAAAATTCAAGAAGAATCGATATTTCATGGCGGAGATATTCGTCATTTTGACAAGCATGATATTGACATCTGGCGTGGCGGTGCTTGGCAACAATCAAGGCATGACGGAAGGTTAGGTTGGTGGTGGGTAGTAGGCGGCTTGTGGTATTTCTATCCACAACCTGTGT
>CANFCA010000104.1 GCA_947445045.1 Gallionellaceae bacterium | reverse complement strand
GTTATCACGCCAGTGGTATTGCCGGGTAGCTAAATCTGGAAGAGATAACCGCTGAAAGCATCTAAGCGGGAAACTCGCCTTGAGATAAGATTTCCCTGGGGGTTTAACTCCCCTAAAGAGTCGTTCGAGACCAGGACGTTGATAGGTCAGGTGTGGAAGCGCAGTAATGCGTTAAGCTAACTGATACTAATTGCTCGTGAGGCTTGATCCTATAACATTAAGTTGTTTATAGTGTGACGCAATGCAATCAAATACTACTTTACTTCTTCCAAAAATATCGTTCGTTGACGAGGCATCAAAACCAAAGCAGCGGACAACAAACACGGTACGCTGCAATTCTCCGCAGTGAACCTAACAGTTTGTCTGACGACCATAGCGAGTTGGTCCCACTCCTTCCCATCTCGAACAGGACAGTGAAACGACTCCGCGCCAATGATAGTGTGGATTACCCATGCGAAAGTAGGTCATCGTCAGACTCCTTATACAACAGCAAAGCCCTCCTCGTGAGGGCTTTGCTGTTTCTGCGGCTTGAAATGCCTTGGTGAGTTTTCGGAGAAAAAAGCTCACGCGTTGAGGAGCTTTAAGTTTGCAACTGCAGGCGTGATACCACGTGAATTGCTCATTATGTCTGATGCAAATTACTTGCCTTTTAGTATCTGCAAACCTTTGAGTAAGTTCATCGCTTGATTAAGTTGATAGTCATTCTTCGCACCAAATTCTACTGGAACAAATTTCTCAGTATCGTCTTTACTTTCGCTAGAAGAGACCGTCTTTTTAATTGGAGTATTGGGGTTATCCTCAGAAACTTTGTCATTGATTAAGTGCCGCCCTAAATCTGCTTCATGCAAAGTTAACATACCGTTGTCATGTACAGCTGTGGATGGGTCTTCTACCAAAATATCTGGCTCGATTCCTTTCGCTTGGATGGAACGTCCGTTAGGCGTGTAGTAGCGTGCAGTGGTGAGCTTGATGCCGGTGTTATTTCCAAGTGGCAGAATGGTCTGCACGGAGCCTTTACCAAATGTTTGTGTGCCCATAATGATGGCGCGTTTGTGATCTTGCAGCGCGCCCGCGACAATTTCTGATGCTGAAGCAGAGCCGCCATTAACTAATACGATGAGTGGCACGCTTTTTACGGCATCAGGAAGTTTCGATAAATAATCCGAACTGCTGATGCTACGAACGTAGTTTTGCGGATTGGCAGTCAAATGCATTTTGGCATCGTCTGTGCGACCTTCGGTGTAAACCACTAGCTTGTCTTTACTTAGAAATGCGGCTGATACGCCAACAGCTGAAGTAAGGAGACCACCTGGGTCGTTACGCAAATCAAGCACCAAGCCTTTCATGGAACCTTGGTTTTGCTTGTATAAAGCCTCGAGTGCGGTAGCGAGATTCTCTCCCGTGAGTTCTTGAAATTGAGTGATACGCACATAACCGTAGCCGGGTTCAATTTGTTTCGACTTAACACTTTGAACTTTGATAACTGCACGGATTAAAGTAAAAGTAAGTAATTTCGCTTCGTTTTTACGTGAAATGGTTAGAACTATTTTGCTGCCAGATTTGCCGCGCATATGACTGACCGCATCATTGAGCGACAAGCCTTTCACCAGCGTGTCATCCATCTTTATGATTAAGTCGCCACTTTTGATGCCTGCTTGGAATGCCGGGGTATCTTCTATTGGCGAAATAACTTTAACTAACCCGTCCTCCATGCCGACTTCAATACCCAGCCCGCCGAATTCGCCATGTGTGGTGTCGTTCAATTCCTTGTATGCCTCGGCATCCAGATAAGCAGAATGCGGATCCAGCCCATTTAGCATACCTGTGATAGCCTCTGTGATGAGCTTCTTATCTGAAACCGGTTCTACGTAATCGCTTTTTATGCGGCCAAACACTTCGGTAAATGCGCGCAAATCTTCAATAGGCAGTGTGGTAGCAACAAGTTCCTTTTCAGCTATGGCAGCGTATTGCAAACTAATTGACACACCAGCAACCAAACCTAAACTCACCAAACTAACTTTTTCTAAAAGACGCATATTTTCCTCGGCATTATTTTGCTGCGAGCCACTTGATCGGGTCGAATGGTTTACTTTCGTGGCGTAGCTCAAAGTATAAACCCGATTCCTCGTTGCCGCCGCTATTACCCACCGATGCGATGGTGTCACCGCCGATCAATAAGTCGCCGACTTGCTTGAATAGCGTTTCATTGTTGCCATATAAACTCATATAGCCCATGCCGTGATCGACTATGAGTAAATTGCCAAAACCGCGTAGCCAGTCAGCAAAAACTACACGCCCTGCGGCGACGGTTTTCACTGCCTGTCCATTTGTTGTTTTTAGAAAAAGTCCCTTCCATAACACCGTGCTGTCAGGTCTGGGCGTGCCGAAATGATTGGTGATAGCACCTTTGACAGGCAATACCAGCTTGCCCTTGAGCTGCTCAAAGGGGTGCTCATTGAAGCGATTGTCGGGTAAGTTGTCATTACTAAAAATAGAATTTGACCTGGGTTGTGCCAACATTTTGGCGAGCTTATCGACCAATTGAGCAAGATGAGTTTCGTCACGCTGCAAGCGATTCACTTCGCGGCGTTGCTGGCGCAGCTGCTGTGAAAACTTTTTTAACGTCTGTTGCCGAGCTTGCTGGCTTCTTTTCAAGCTACTGCGTTGTGCAACTTCTTCGGCACTTAATACCGTTAGGGCGGCACTTTGCTTTAGTGTTTCAGCACGATTAGTTATAAGTACGATGAGATTGCTGCGCAGCGCATTGATTCCCGTAGCGCGGTCACGGGCGATATATTGGTAATACTGAAGATTGCGTGCAAGTTGGCCAGTTTCTTGGCTGTTAAAGAATTGCTCGACATAGCTTGTGCTGCCATTTGTGTATTGTAGGTACAGTTGTTTACTGAGTAATTGCTGTTGTAATTGTATCGAATTCGACAAATAATATTGTTGGGTTTGCAGCTTGCTAAGTTTTTGATTTGCCGATTTTCTCTGTTCGCTTAGTTCAGCAATTCTGCGATTGCTGTCGCTAATGGCACTTTCGGATTCACGCAGTGCATTCGCAGCCTTCAATTTGAATGCGTCAGTTTGTTCTACTTCCCGTTGCACTGCGATGATGCGCTTGCGTAGGTTTTCTAGTTCCTGTTGTTGTGTGGCGGCAAACGAGGTGCTGTTTGCGATTAGGCAAAACAGTAATGTGTAGAATGCTTGTTTGAGGCGAATCACTGCACTTGAATTAAACTTTTCCCCGTCATTTCCAAAGGCTGTGGTAAACCCATTATGGATAACAAGCTAGGAGCAATATCACGTAAAGCGCCCTGCTCGATCAGTTTGAATTTGCGTCCGATATAGAGAAAGGGCACACGATTAAGTGTGTGTGCAGTGTGAGCTTGATGCGTGTGATGATCGATCATTTGTTCAGCATTGCCATGATCGGCGGTAATGATGACTTCTCCGCCGATAGCTTGCATTGCTTTAACGACGCGCCCAATGCACACATCCAAGGTCTCCATTGCTTTGGTTGCGGCAGCCATGTTCCCACTATGCCCAACCATGTCACCATTCGCGTAGTTGCAAATAATTGCATCGTACTCACGGCTCAGAATAGCGGCTTCTAATTTGTCTGTCACTTCAAATGCGCTCATTTCCGGCTTCAGGTCGTAAGTTTCAACCTTTGGGGAGGGTACTAAAATTCGGTCTTCATTGGCGTAAGGCTGTTCTTTTCCACCGTTGAAAAAATAGGTGACGTGTGCATATTTTTCGGTCTCGGCAATGCGTAATTGTTTTAGACCCAAGTCGGAAATATATTCGCCAAAGTCATTGTGTATCGCATCTTGCGTGTATGCGCAGGGGTAGTTAAATTCCTCACCGTAGCGGCTAAGTGTCACGAAGCTCGCCAGCTTGGGGCGATAGCTGCGAGCAAATCCGCTAAATGTTTCATCGGTTAATGCGCGCGAAATTTCACGTGCGCGATCCGCGCGGAAATTCATAAACACCACCACGTCATTGTCCTGCATGCTAATGGCTGAATCGCCATTCGCAACTATCGATGTTGCTTTGACAAACTCGTCCGACTCGCCGCGCGCGTAAGCTTGCTTTAATCCGCTGAGCGCATCGCTTGCAGAAAATTCCGAGCGTCCTTGCGTCAGCAAATCATAAGCAGACTGCACACGATCCCAACGCTGGTCTCTATCCATCGCGTAAAAACGCCCGACGATGCTGGCAATTTGACCTACACCCAATGCAGCGCATTTGTCTTGCAAAAGCTGGATTGATTGCGCCGCGCTCTTGGGTGGCGTATCGCGACCATCTAAGAAGGCGTGCAAATAAACCTTTTTCAAACCATTGCGAGCTGCCATTTCCAGCATGGCGAGAATATGATTTTCGTGACTATGCACGCCTCCAGCAGACAGCAAGCCCATGATGTGCAGCGCGCTGTTCTTTTGTTTGGCGAGCGCAACAGCATCACTCAAAGCAGGGTTGGTGAAAAAGCTGCCATCTTCAATGGCGACATCGACCTTGCTTAAATCTTGATACACCACGCGCCCCGCGCCAATGTTGAGATGGCCGACTTCGGAGTTGCCCATTTGCGTGGCAGGTAAGCCGACAAATTTTTCAGATGCATTGATTAAGGTGTGCGGATAATCGTGCCACAGCTTGTCCCAATTGGGTTTGTGAGCAGCTAACACAGCATTGTTGTCGGTATCTTCGCTGTAACCGAAGCCATCTAAAATAACGAGTAATACAGGCGTGACGTTCATTGAGGTAAAATAAATAGAGTGGTTAGTTTGTAAGGTAGCATTTTAGCTGAATTAAGCCCGCTTTAGGCGTGGCTCAATATCGAATTTTGAGGAAGTGAACATGGCAGGTCGGTTGATTGATAATGACGAAGATGTGCAGCAGGCAGCGCATGCACTTAAAGCAATTGCGCATCCATTGCGATTGAAAATTTTGTGCGTGTTGGGCAATCAGGAGCTCAGCGTGCAAGACATACTCGAACAAGTGGGTACTACGCAAAGCAACATCTCGCAGCACTTGGCGAAGATGCGTGATCAAGAGGTGTTGGCAACGCGCAAAGAATCGAATTGGGTGTATTACCGCATTGGCGACCCGCGCACACTCAAGCTAATCGGCATGATACGAGATGTTTTCTGTACAACGTAACAACAACATAATTCAAGCCCTTCTTACGAGGGCTTGTTTTTTCTTTAATATATCAGTATATTCTAATATAACTAAATGGTGGAAGACGAGGGCGTGGTGAAAAAGTATTGCTGGGGAATGTTTTT
>CANFCA010000103.1 GCA_947445045.1 Gallionellaceae bacterium | reverse complement strand
GCACCTACGCCTGAACAATGCGCTGCTATGGGTGCAATGCTCGGACAAATGCACGTGGCGGGACAAAGTTTTTCGCAGAATATGCCCAACCCGCGCGGCGCAACATGGCGCGCTGCAACGCTTCCCAAGGTACGGCAATTTTTAGATCCTTTGAATGCAGCCTTGTTGGATAGTGAATGTGCCTTGCACGCTCATCACAATTTATTGCATTTGCCGCAGGGCATCATCCACGCCGATTTATTCCGCGACAATGTGTTGCTTGAAGAAAATCGCGTCGGTGGCTTGATCGACTTTTACTTTGCCTGTAGCGATGCGTTATTGTATGACGTGGCGATTACCATCAACGACTGGTGCATGAATAGCGATTGCAAGCTGGATACCGGACGCACGCAAATTTTCCTGTGTGCCTATCATGCCGTGCGTCCGCTGTTGAATAGCGAACGTGACGCTTGGCCAACCATGCTGCGACTTGCCGCGTTACGCTTCTGGTTGTCGCGCCTATTTGATAAATACTTACCACGTGATGGCGAATTGATTCATGCGCACGACCCCGCTCACTTTGAGCGCGTGCTGAAAAATCACATCGCATCTAAAACGACCATCTGGCTATAAGGAAATAAGTAACATGGAACCACAACGTTTACAAGCCGGGCGTGGCTGGGAATGGATTAAGCAAGGCTACAAATTGTTTATGCAAGCCCCGCTGCTATGGGTGGTAATGATGATGATTTGTCTCGCCGCAATCATCGCCATCGCAGTGATACCGTTCATAGGCCAGCCGCTAGTTAGCTTGTTGACACCCGTGATCGTGGTGGGTGTGATGGCTGGCTGTCGCGCATTACACAACGGCGAAGAACTGGAATTGCCGCAACTATTTAGCGGCTTTCACAAACACACCTCACCTTTAGTTACTTTAGGTGGCATCACGCTCATTTCGCAGTATTTGATTTTAGGTGTGATGATGCTAGTCGGCGGTGGCGCGTTGGTCAGCATTTTGATGAGCAGTACCGATGTCTCCGATCCTACCATCATCGCTAAAGGTATTGCCGGTGCGGGGCTAGCGGTACTGATTGGTGCAACTCTATTTAGTGTACTGCTCATGGCAACGCAATTTGCCCCGATGATAATTTATTTTAACAACGCACCACCCGTCGCCGCGATGAAACTCAGCATCAGTGCTTTCACCCGCAACGTTGCACCGATGTTGGTGTACAGCGTAACCTTTGTGTTCCTCGCTATACTCGCCAGTCTGCCGATGTTCTTAGGTTGGCTGATTTTACTACCCGTTATTTTCACATCGTTATACGCGGCTTATATCGACATTTTCCCACCGATAAAAGATGTTACTACTGCGGCAACCGCAAACGATATATTCAGCCGAGACGAAGCGCATTTCTGAGGCTCACACTATACTAACCTGTCTCAATACATAACTTAGGTAACGCGATGTGCCAGCTATTGGGCATGAACTGCAACACACCCACTGACATCTGCTTTTCCTTCACCGGATTCCAGAAACGCGGTGGCGGCACGGATGTCCATGCCGACGGCTGGGGCATTGCTTTCTTCGAGGGTCGTGGCGTACGGCTGTTTCTCGATCCCCTGCCTTCGGCACAATCGTCCATCGCCGAACTGGTGCGCAACTATCCAATCCGTTCGCTCAATGTCATCGCACATATCCGCAAAGCCACGCAGGGGGTAGTATCGCTGGAGAATACCCATCCCTTCATGCGCGAACTGTGGGGTCGCTATTGGGTGTTCGCGCATAACGGCAACCTGCCTCAGTTTCAGCCTGTGCTCAATGGTGACTTCATGCCGGTAGGCAACACCGACAGCGAGCTCATTTTCTGCTGGCTCCTGCAAAGCCTGCGTCAGCGTTTCGGCAATGCCCCTCCATCCCGCGCCGTATTGTTTTCTGCACTGCACGAACTCAGTCTTTCCCTCGCAGGCATGGGTATCTTCAACTATTTGCTCTCTAACGGAGACTGCCTGTTTGCACACTCATCCACTGAATTGAGCTACGTCATCCGTCGTGCCCCATTCAACGTGGCGCACCTGAAAGATGAAGATGTAATGGTGGATTTCAGCCGCGTAACCACGCAGAATGATCGTGTTGCCATCATCGCCACCCAACCGCTGACCGATAACGAACCGTGGGTAATTATGCAACCGGGTACTCTGTGGATGTTTCATGAAGGAGAAGCTGAATCACAACTTGCTACATTTCCCAGCCCTGTCAGCTCGATGTGCGGAAATTGAAAAGCAAACAAGAATTGGCTAATGCAGTTGTCACCTTAACAACCAGTTTATAAGTATCAGAACAATAAATTATTCAGGAGGAATGATGAGTTCAAAGAAAACAAAAGGTTCTGATAGTGAACGTAAGGTATTAGAACACGCACATCGCGGAATTCAGCTGTTGACGGAACATAAGCCTAAGCTGATGGGTAAGATTCAAGCATTTATGGCAGAAGCAATGCAGCCTGGCGTATTGGATAAAAAAGAGAAGGAGCGAATTGCGTTTGGCATGTCCTTAACCCAACAATGCCACTATTGCATTGGACTGCATATCCGCGCTTGCAAGCAAGCTGGTGTCACGTTTGATGAAATAATGGAGGTATGTGCAGTAGGAATCATGATGGGCGGTGGCCCCGTTCTTACACACATGGCTGAAGTTGAACGGGCGTTAAATGAGTTCTATCTGGATGAAGATGGTGAGCCGATTTAGCTAATTTTAGAGGATTTAACATCAACATCTGCGTAGTCCACACGCCAAGAGCGCGGGGAATACAAATTCAGCTTTGTGGCTACGCAACATCAATTTGAAAAGATGTATTGTAATTTGCTTATGAATCAAAAATGTGTGGCGAAATCCAGAGTAATTACTGTCGAAAGTGCAACCACCCGACCAGATTCTTCCTAATATGCGACTTTGCAGATACGAATTCCATTCAGCGCCAGGCGACATTCGTCTTATTAGCTTATTTATTCTTACCAAAAAAATAATAGTAAAACGCGATAAGTCGCAGTGAAAGTGAACTCAAAAATTTGCTGAGGCAGGAACACACGCACTTCATAAATCAAGAATTTTTTTTGATAGCGTGCTAAATGTCGTTTGCACTGACGCATAAACGTGCTTTGATGTGAACAGTCGAATCAACCACTTCACGAATTTGAATAAAATCACTGCGATTACATTAAACGACGGAGTTGCCGCTTAACTCAGCACATTAGAAGTGTAGTTTTTATAAACAATTATGTATAGAGAATTCAGAAGATAAAAAGCCGGACGGTGAACCGTCCGGCTTTTCCATTGCTGGACTAAGTGATTACTATTACTTAGTGTGGCAAGTCAAACAAACTTGGCTACCTGTGTTACCACCAGCTAAACGCAAGAATGTTGAGTTTGTGCTATGTGGATCGTGGCAAGTTGCGCACTCAACGAACGGCTGGTTAGAACCGAGGTCAGAACGTGAGAACAATGTGAAGTCATCAGTTTGCTGACCAGCTGTACCGTTAGTGTCAACGTACCATACCAATGCGCCAGAACCCAATGTGCGGTTTGCAACACGACCAGTACCACCCAATGAAGAGTTGTTACCTACTGAACCCGTTGCGCCAGCGATAGCGTATGAAGAGTCAACTGAAGGACCGTTTGGAGTCGTTGCGCTAAAGCCACCACCACCGTATTGCATGCTGATTGGGTGATCGTTACGAAGATCCGTACCCAAGTAGATCATGTCACCAGCAAAGCCGTTATCACTAGCCGCCAATGTGCTCATTACGCTGGTTTCTACCCAACCGCCGATACCAGAGCCAGAACCATCAGTGATTCTTGACAGGTTAGCACCTGAAGACATTGAGTTAGAGCCAGGTGAGTTGATCATTGCGTCCATCGCTTGTGTACCGTCATGGCATGACAAGCAAGCGATAGATACTGAGCCAACTGGTGCTTCAGCAGCGTCAAATGTTGTTGTACCTAAGCTGCTGTAACGTGTGTAGCCAGCTGTTGAGAACTGACGGTTCCACAATGGAGCTGAAGCTGATTGGTTTGCACCGTGTGGTGTATGGCAAAATACGCAGATTTCAGTTGTGCCGTCTGTTTTGTTACCGGAATTGCCCAGAGCGATACCGCCTGCGCCAAGGTTATGTTTTGTGCTAGCGATACCAGTACCAGCTGCCATTGCTGCGCTGCTGATAGCTACCAGAGCCAAGCCACTTGCCAATTTTGAAATTGTTTTCATAGTGAGTCCTTTTTAAGGTTATAAATTAAGTGTGTTGCCGTAAATACGCACAGTTCGTTTGATTACTCGTGCGGATGATTTGAAAGCAGGTAGCGTGCCAATTGCATAACATTATAATTATTAACAAAATAATTATTTTAACAGAAACTAAAAGTCTCGTTATTAGGAATAAATGGCTGGCAGTTAATCTCAATTTTGAGATTGTTTGGGCGGGCAAAGTCCAAGGGTGCACCCCTGTTCAAAGTCTGCTTGCGCGGAGGATTCGTCATTCAACATTTGATAGGTCAAGGCGCGACCATTGTAGGAAATGGGATTTTGATTATTTAGTGCGATGGCGTGGTTGTAATCACGCAGGGCTTCTTGATATTTACCTAAAAAGTAGTAGGCGGTGGCGCGGTCTGAATAAAATGTGTCGTAATTTGGATAAATGCTAATCGCGGTGGTGAAGTCGGCAATCGCTTCTGGATAACGTTTTGCTGTCCCGAACTCGTGGCCGCGATTAGCGTAGATGCGCTCAACGCCTGGCGTGTTATGTTTATCGTACACTAATTTTTCGGCATCATCCCATAGTAGCAAGCTCGAAGAAAAGGTGTTTAGGCGATTGATAGATAAGGGAATAAGTAATGTGGCTAGTATCCCTAGTAATATATAAGTTCGCGTGGGAGCGAACCGTACAAATATTACTGGCAGCGCGGTCAATAAAAATGGCATCCATAAGTAACTGCGGTACAGCACAAAAGGCTCTTGTGCTCGCACGGTGGTTAATTCGGTTAGAAATAATAACCATGGGCTTAAAAGTGCAAAACCAAGCAAGCCCACCCCCCCCCGTTTTAATAGCAACCAAATTGCTATGCAAAAATATATAGGAAATCCAACCCAACCTAGCAATTGAGGCCAGCTTAATAGAGATACGGCGAATGACTCGCGCATATCTACTGATATCCAAGCCGGGTTGGGAATTAGCCATAGTAGTAGATACTTGAAGAATAAAAAAGATTGTGTTTCGATGCTAAGCAGATAGGAATTGGGGAGCGTGGTAATGCCTT
>CANFCA010000102.1 GCA_947445045.1 Gallionellaceae bacterium | reverse complement strand
GACATCACCGCAGGTAAGACGATGGCTGGTGAGCCGCTTCCTGATTGGGCTACAGAGGTGGGTCGTGTGGGGGTACATACTGCGCAGGGTTCTTTCGCACCCTCTCCCCTAACCCCTCTCCCGCAGGCGGGAGAGGGAGGAGCGCAGCGGAGGGAGAGGGTGGGTGAGTATCAACCTCGCTCAAATCTCCCCGTCTATCACCGCCAACTATTCCCCGATGCTGTGCTGGGCGAGGTACGTCAGTATGGCGAGACCGTATTCGAGAACGAACATGTGCGGCTATGGCACACGGGTGACAACATCGCCATCCTCAGTTTCAACAGTAAGCTGCATACGTTGGGCAACGAGGTGTTAGATGGTATTTTGCGCGCACTCGATGAAGCCGAAGCGCATTTCAGCGCACTCGTTATTTGGCAAACCGAGCCGCCATTTTCGGCAGGTGCAAACTTGCTGCAAGCGATGCAGGGCGTGCAAGAACCTGCGCCAGAAGCGGGGATGTTTGGTAAGCTCAAGCAAGCTGCAAGCCGCGTCAAATATACCGTGGCGGGTGGCGGTGGCTTGGGGGATGTACTCAACGCTGCAACAGGGAATGTGGCTCGCGTCGCAGACGTGGTGGAAAAATTCCAGATCATTTCGCAACGTTTGAAATACGCACAAGTGCCTACCATCGCCGCAGTGGACGGCTTGGCACTCGGCGGCGGATGCGAATTTGCGATTCACTGCACGCGCCTTGTCGCCACATTGGAAAGTTACATCGGTCTCGTCGAAGTCGGCGTGGGTTTGCTGCCAGCAGGCGGTGGCTGCAAAGAGTTTGCACAACGCGCCGCAGCAGAAGCCAGAGGCGGCGACATCTTTCCTTTCCTTAAACGCTACTTTCAAATGATCGCGATGGGCGAAGTTGCTAAGAGTGCCGAGATGGCGCGCGAGATGGGCTTCCTCAAACCGTCAGATCGTATTGTGATGAATCGCTTTGAGCTATTGCATGTGGCGAAAGAAGAAGCACGTGCAATGAACGCAACCGCTTATCGTCCACCGCTGCAAAACAGACAGATACCCGTTGCCGGACGCACGGGCATCGCTACTTTCAAAGCCTCCATGCTCAACATGCGCGAAGGCGGCTTCATCTCCGAACATGATTACAACATCGGCTGCCGAGTGGCTGAAGTCATGTGTGGCGGCGATGTTGAAACCGGCAGTCTGGTGGATGAACAATGGTTGCTTGATTTGGAACGCCGCAACTTTATGGAGTTGATTGCTACCGACAAGACCAGGGAACGTGTTGAACACATGCTGAAGCACGGCAAGCCGCTGCGGAATTAGTATTTGAATTTTTGCTTATGGACGAATAACGAAGACCATTGTCGAGACCTGTTTAGAGTGCTATTGTAAGCTCTCAAAAAATGGAGGAATAATCAAATGGCACATGTGATTTTGGCGGAGACCACCGCGAGTGTTTCGGAACTGAAGAAAAATCCAATGGCGACTGTTGCGGCTGGGGAGGGTTTCCCTGTGGCAATTCTTAATCGTAACGAACCATCGTTCTACTGCGTTCCAGCCAAGGCTTATGAAGCGTTGATGGATAAGCTGGAGGACATGGAATTGAATGCACTTGCCGATGCGCGATTGAAGGATGGCAAGAAGCTGGTGCAGGTTAAGATTGATGAACTATAAGCTGAGTTTCCATCCTGATGCGCTGACGGAATGGCGTAAGCTGGATGCGACAGTGAGTGAGCAATTCAAGAAAAAATTAGCCGACCGTTTGCAACGCCCGCATGTCCCTTCGGCTCGGCTGGCAGGACAACAAATTCGTTACAAAATTAAACTGCGTAGCGTGGGATACCGCCTGGTATATGAAGTGCGTGATGCAGTGTTGTTAGTGATTGTGATTGCAGTGGGTAAGCGGGAGCGCAATGCAGTTTACCGTGTGGCAGCTAAACGTTAGATAAGAGGAGCATTCCATGAGCAAACAAATCCAAGAAGCCTACATCGTTGCCGCAACGCGCACGCCGGTTGGCAAAGCACCGCGCGGGATGTTTCGCAATACGCGTCCTGACGATCTGTTGGCATTCGTTATCAAGAGTGTGATGGCGCAAGCCCCATCGCTAGACCCTGCGAGTATCGGCGATGTGATTGTCGGCTGTGCGATGCCAGAGGCGGAGCAGGGGACGAACGTGGCGCGCATTTCGTTGTTGTTGGCGGGGTTGCCGATCACGGTACCGGGGCTGACGATCAATCGTTTCTGTTCTTCAGGCGTGCAAGCCGTGGCATTGGCGGCGGATCGTATTCGTCTTGGCGAAGCGGATGTGATGCTGGCTGCAGGGGTGGAGAGCATGAGCATGGTGCCGATGATGGGTAATAAGATTGCGTTTAATCCTGCCGTGTTTGAACACAATGAACATTACGGCATCGCTTACGGTATGGGGCTGACAGCAGAGAAGGTAGCAGAGCGTTGGAAGGTGACGCGTGAAGCGCAAGATGCGTTTGCCTTGCAGAGCCATCAGCGCGCGATTGCGGCGATTGCGAAGGGCGAATTTGCAGATGAGATTTCGCCGTATCACATCGCCGAACATTTGCCCGACATGCAAACACGCGAAGTGAAATTGAAATCGCGCGATGTGGCGCAAGATGAAGGGCCGCGTGCGGATACCTCGCTGGAAGCGTTGGGTAAACTCAAAACGGTGTTCGCGCAAAAAGGTTCGGTGACAGCGGGCAATAGCTCGCAAATGTCAGACGGTGCGGGCGCAGTACTGCTGTGTAGCGAAGCGGCATTGAAGCGTTACAACCTCACGCCGATTGGAAAATTTTTGGGTTTCAGCGTGGCAGGTGTGCCGCCAGAGATCATGGGCATCGGCCCGAAAGAAGCGATTCCAAAGGTGTTGAAGCAAGTGGGCTTGAGCCTAAGTGATATGGGCTGGATCGAACTTAACGAAGCATTCGCCGCGCAATCCCTGGCAGTCATTGGTGATCTTAGTTTGAACCCTGAAATTGTTAATCCGTTGGGTGGTGCGATTGCATTGGGTCATCCACTCGGCGCAACGGGCGCGATCCGCACGGCAACACTGTTGCATGGCTTGCGTCGCCGTAAACAAAAATATGGCATGGTGACGATGTGTATCGGCACAGGGATGGGGGCAGCGGGGATTTTTGAGGCGTTGTAATGTTGCAAACTCCCTCCCCCTTCCCAACCCTTCCCCCAGTGGGAGAAGGACTCAATCCTCTCTCCTTTCGGGGGAGGGTTAGGGAGGGTGAATTGCCAATGATTAACTTTCATGAAAAGGAAATTAAAGTGAATAAATTACTTTTGTTGGTGTGCGGTATTTTGTTGAGTGTAAATGTCAGCGCGATGGAAGTGTCTGGCGTAAAGCTGGCAGACAACGTGCAGCTTTTGGGTAGCCATTTGGTGCTGAACGGGGCAGGTGTCCGTACTAAGATAATCTTCAAAGTTTACGTTGCGGCTTTGTACGTTGCGCAAAAGCAAACGACAGCGGGTGCGATTCTATCGGACACCAATTCGCAGCGCGTGGCGTTGCACATGTTGCGTGAACTAAGCGATGAGAAGTTGCTGAACGCATTTAACGAAGCCATCGAAGCGAACCACACGCCAGCAGAATTGAGCGCGTTGGCAGCATCGCTAAAACAGATGGCAGATATTTTTCATCAAGTAAAAGAAGTCAAAGAAGGTGATGTGATCACGCTGGACTATATGTCTGGTGGTACGCAAATCAGCGTGAATGGCACACCGCGCGGCACGATTGCTGGTGAAGCATTTCATCGTGCCTTGCTAAAAATATGGCTGGGTAATAAGCCCGTTCAAGATGATTTGAAGAAGAGTTTGTTGGGTGGTTGATGCAAGTGCTCTCAATGCGGATGCGCATTCCGCGCTGATAAACCGCGCTGCACTTGATGCTGCAATAGGAGCGCAAGGCGCGGAATTTCAGAATGCGATAATGGCTGCGCATGCGCATTTGTTTGCTGATGTTGCGGTGTTTGTGACGACTGAAAATGTAAAGCAGATGCAAGCGGTGATAGCGGCGGTGGAAGAGGCTGTTAAGTTACAAGCCCCTCTCCCACAAGGGGGGGAGGAAACTGACGCTATCGGAGTCTTTTATGGCTATGACTTCCATCTCAACGTGCACGGCGCGCACCTCATTGAGATCAACACCAATGCAGGTGGGGCATTCCTTAATTCGTTGTTGATTGAAAGTCAGGGTGGAACATCTGAGGGGCTGAATGATACTTTCCTCGAAATGTTCCGCAACGAGTGGCGATTAGCGCGCAGCGATGTACCCTTGCAGGCTGTTGCCATCGTCGATGAACAACCTGAATCGCAATATCTCTACCCAGAATTCTTGTTGGCAAAAGCAATGTTTGAACGCGCTGGTATCAACGCCCACATCGTTGATCCGTCTGCCTTGCAAGCACGTGAAGCGGGCTTGTATGTAGGCGATCATAAAATTGATTTGATCTACAACCGCCTCACGGATTTTTCTTTGCAGCAATTTCCTCATATCCGTCATGCTTACGAAAAACAGCAAGTGGTGTTGACACCCGATCCCTCTCACTATCAACGTTATGCCGATAAACGCAAACTGGCATGGCTCTCAGATGGTGTATTGATGCGCTCAGCAGGCGTGCCACAAGCCAGTATCGACGTGCTTCTACAAGGCATTCCACAGACGAAATTAGTGAATTCGGTAGATGCCGAACAATGGTGGGCAGAGCGCAAGCAGTGGTTCTTCAAACCCGTGAATGGCTACGGCAGTAAAGGTGCATATCGCGGCGACAAAATTACTAAGCGCGTGTTTGAAGAAATCATGAACGGAGAATATGTTGCGCAAAAATTGGCTGTGCCGGGAGAGCGTAGCGTGTTGTTGAATGGAGAAGCCGTGCAACTCAAATACGATGCGCGTTGCTACGTTTATGACGGACACATTCAGCTAATTGCGGCGCGGCTTTATCAAGGACAGACTACCAACTTTCGCACGCTAGGTGGGGGCTTTGCGACCGTGCGTGTTGTAGAATAAAGGCAAAGCAAAACGTAGCAGTATCGTCATTCCCGTGAAAACGGGAACAAAACCACAAGGCACTTTGAATAAAAATGCTGGATTCCCGCCTACGCGGGAATGACGAATTTAGGAATTTCACTTTATGTTGATCTATTCATTTCTCGCCATCGGTATCGGTGCAGCCCTAGGCGCGTGGCTGCGCTGGGGGCTAGGGTTGTGGTTGAACCCAACGATTACCGAGTTGCCGATTGGCACGCTGGCTGCAAACTTGGTGGGTGGCTATTTAATTGGTCTCGCGGTTGCATTTTT
>CANFCA010000101.1 GCA_947445045.1 Gallionellaceae bacterium | reverse complement strand
GATTTAAATGTGTTCTTGCGCAAGATGTACACCCATCAATTTTGAGTTGCACACCGACCTACCCCTCTCCCCAATCTTCAAAAGGTAGGTCGGTTTTTTACAAGTAAACACAGCGTTTCCCGACAGCAATACTTCAAAGTAGTAGTCGATACACCAATCCCGTTGCACCACAACCTAGAATTACTGCAATAACGCCGATGCGATAACGAAACAGAGCGACAAATGCTGCTGTACCAAGTAATGCAGAGAACCATTCAAACTGACCATTCATCCCCTGTGGCCAGAGTACATGGTAAGCGAAAAATGTCGCCAAATTGAGAATCACACCCACCACTGCTGCCGTAATACCCGTAAGCGGTGCGGTGAATTTCAAATCACCATGAGTACTTTCCACGAAAGGTCCACCGAGAAAAATGAAAACGAACGAAGGTAAAAAAGTGAAGAAAGTCACGATCGTAGCAGCACTCGCGGCGGCGAAAAATAAAGAATCTGAGCCAAGCAACGCCTGACTCCAACCACCGACAAATCCTACAAACGTCACCACCATAATCAACGGCCCAGGTGTAGTTTCGCCTAGTGCCAGTCCATCCATCATCTGCTGTGGTGTCAGCCAATGATAATGTTCGACCGCACCTTGGAACACATAAGGCAATACCGCGTAAGCCCCACCAAAAGTCAGCAAAGCGGCCTTGGTGAAGAACCAAGCCATCTGCGTGAATGCGCCTTGCCAGCCGAATTGCACAATCAACAGCAGCATCGCGATTGTCCAGATTGCTACGCCGGTCAATGCCACACGCAGCAAACGCATCCAAGTGAAACGCGCATGTTCTGGCGTGGGGGTGTCATCATCAATCAGTGCTGCGCCAAAACTTTTATTCGCATTGCCGTGTCCGCCGCCTCCTGAGAATTTTTCCGGCACGACTCTTCCTCCCACATAACCAATCAACGCTGCCAGCAAAACGATGACAGGGAAAGGCACGTTAAAGGCAAAAATGGCGAGAAATGCGGCAGCCGCAATCGCCCACAACACACCATTCTTCAAGGCACGCGAACCGATACGGTAAGCGGCAAACAGTACGATGGCTGTGACGGCAGGCTTGATACCGAACAACACGCCCGCCACAGCAGGGACATTGCCATAAGCCAAATAAACCCACGACAATCCAATGAGAATCAACAGTGACGGCAATACAAACAACGTGCCTGCGATGATGCCACCCCACGTTTTGTGCATTAACCAACCAAGATAAACCACCAGTTGCTGCGCTTCCGGTCCCGGCAACACCATGCAGTAATTCAACGCATGCAAAAAACGCCGCTCGGAAATCCAACGTTTTTTCTCCACCAAATCCTGATGCAGAATTGCGATCTGCCCCGCAGGTCCGCCGAAACTGATAAAACCTAGCTTGAGCCAATACCAAAATGCTTGAGATAGCGTGACGGGTTCAGGGGGTTGCGTGTTAATAGACTGATGCTGCGATGTATCCATGACTCCTCCTTGGAGAACACTCCAATTTTAGAGCAGACCTTGGACGCGTATCGTCTTGAAGCGGGGAGGCTGCTTTATCCCCAAGGGATGCGATTATCTACATTTGTCTAATCCGTATCAAGGATTAACTTTGACTGGTAAACCCAGCTGGGCAATGCGATCGGCAAAGGCTTGTAAATGTCCTTCAGGCAAGGCAGATAAGCGTGGTGCTTCGGCCTGCAGCGAAGGACGCGCCAGGCTGTAGAGCAATACGCCTTGCGGTTTGTAATTATCCCTTAGCAGGGTTGAAATAAACTCAAGGAAAACATTTTCATCCTGAAGTGTAGGCGGTTCACCGTCTATTGCGAACCAGCAAGTTTGCAGCCAAGTGGGGCAATTTGTGATGGATGCGATGAGGTTGTCGCGCACTTTATTCATGTTGATGTGCGTATCGTTGATGTGCATCATCCCCACTGAACTGGCGCGATCTAACTTAAACCATACTTCACCATTGAGTAGCGCGAGGTTGCGCAGGCCTTGCTGAACGGTGCTGCGGAATAGCAAGCTGCCATTGGTGATCAGTACGGTTTTCAAATCGACTGACAATGCCTGCCCTGAGCTTGGTCGAAGGGGCATTTCATTTCGCACGCGAGCAATAATTTCGATGACTTGAACAAACTCCGTTGCGCTGGTGGGTTCGCCGTTGCCCGACAGTGCAATATCATTGATACGCCTTGATCCTTCAGGTACACGGGTTTGCATGAAATCACCATGCAGCAACTCATGGAGAAAATTGCGCAACTCATTTTCCAACATGACCAGATCAATCGGCGGTGCAGTGCCACGCGTTAACTCTGGCACTTGGCAGTAGATACAACGCCAGTTACAAGCATTGTTGGGATTGAGGTTGATTCCCACCGATACGCCGCCTGCACGGCGCGAAATGACAGGGTAAACGTAACGCAGGTTTGCGCTATCGCGGTCATGGTTGGTGGTATTGAGCGTATCGATACTCATTATTTTGTCAGCGACAAAAACTTCGCAGGGTCAACTGGTTTGCCTAAGCGACGCACTTCAAAATGCAGTTTGACTTGATCGGCATCGGTACTGCCCATTGCGGCAATTTTTTGTCCGCGCGTAACACTCTGCCCTTCCTTGACTAGAATTTTATCGTTGTGCGCATAAGCACTCAGGTAGGTTGCGTTGTGTTTAATGATGATGAGCTTGCCATAACCACGCAGCCCGCTGCCGCTATACACCACCTTGCCCGCAGCACTGGCAAAAACGGATTGTCCTAATTTACCAGCGATGTCGATACCCTTGCGATTCGCCGATTCAGAAAAATGGGCAATCAACTTGCCTTGAGTCGGCATGCTCCAATCTAGCGCGGGTTCTTCTTTTTCATCGTCCGCATTATCTTCGGGTTTAGCTTTTTCAACTTCTTTTGCCACCGTTACAGATGTGTTGTTGTCCGGCACGACCGCCATTGGCGCAGGGTTGGGAAGTGAAATCACTTCAGGGTGAGGGGCTTGCTGAATTTTATCAATCAGTGCCATCGCCGCTGTGCTATAGGGATACTTGACTAGCTTGGGTTGCTCTTTAATCGGTGGCTCAGTCGGTTGTTTTTCAACGCCTACACTTGCAGCGGAAGGTACAGATTTATTGGGAAACAGCCGTATCGCCTGACCGATGGAGATGGCACTAGGATTTTGTATACCGTTTAATTCAGCCAATTCGCGGTAACCAAAGCCATAATTAAAAGCGATGCTATAAAGTGTGTCGCCCTTTTGCACGACATATACTTCAGGCCGCCACTCGTTGTTACGCTTAGTTTTTTTTGCAGCCGGTGATTCTGCTGCTGGGGAAGTTTTAGCCGCTACACTAGGTTTGCTGGTAGGTGAGTTATTCGTAATGGACGAACAGCCAGCCATGATGATGACCACAAATAGCCAACTACAAAGCCTCGTCAGCTTCATGTTTTTCCTGAAAGTAACGGGACGAATTTCACCGCTTCCAATTTTGATTCGCGAAACCCCTGAACATCGCGCTCAATCAAATGTAACCATTGTTCATCAATACCGATGGGCAATGCCATCCTACCGCCGACAGCGAGTTGTTCACGCAGTGCCAGCGACAACATCGGCGCTGATGCTGCCATGATGATGCCATCGAACGGCGCAGATTCCGGCAAACCCGCACTGCCATCTGCATACCGCACATTGACGTTGCGAATTTTCAAATCCCGCAAGGTTTTTCTGGCGCGCTCATACAAAGGTTTAATGCGCTCCATGCTATAAACTTCGGGAAATACTTGCGCCAACACGGCTGCCTGATAGCCACAGCCCGTGCCGATTTCCAGCACTCGCTTGAGCGGCCCCGCAGCGAGCAACACCTCAATCATCCGCGCCACAATGTACGGTTGAGAAATGGTTTGGTTAAAATTGATGGGCAACGATACATCATCATAAGCGCGGCTCGCCAAAGCCTCATCAACGAACAAGTGACGCGGTACTTCATACATCGCTGCCAACACGGCTTCGTTCTTGATTCCCTGATCACGCAGCCGTTCAATCATTCGCATCCGAGTGCGCGGTGAAGTCATACCGATGCCGTGTGCTTTATTATTCATGTTTTATCCAACTGCGAACTGCGTCAATTTGATTGTACTGCGTGAGGTCGATTTGCAGGGGGGTGATTGATACCTGTTGCTGTGACACCGCATCAAAATCTGTGCCCTCCCCCGCATCTTGTGCCTTACCTGCCGCACCTACCCAATACACGGTTTCGCCGTGAGGATTAAGCGCCTTAATTACCGGCTCGGCTTTATGTCGTCTACCAAGGCGGGTAACGACTGTGCCTTGCAATTTTTCGTAAGGCACATCAGGTACGTTGACGTTTAGCAGCCAAGGTTGAGCATGGGTTTGTTGAGAAAATTTTTGCACTAACTCCACCGCCACTTTAGCGGCAGTTTCATAGTGATTAAAATCTTTACCCACCAATGACAACGCTATAGCCGGAATACCCAACAAAAATCCTTCCGTTGCCGCTGCCACTGTGCCCGAATATATGGTGTCATCGCCCATGTTCGCACCCGCATTGATGCCAGACACGACCATGTCAGGCTGCTGATCCAACATACCTGTCACCGCCAGATGAACACAGTCTGTCGGCGTGCCATTCACGTAATAAAATCCATTCGTGGCTTTGCGCAATTTGAGTGGTCTATCCAAAGTGAGCGAGTTACTTGCACCGCTGCGATCACGTTCTGGTGCAACCACCACGACTTCGGCAATTTTGGATAAATGTTTGGCTAGGCACACCAAACCAGGTGCGAAATAGCCATCGTCGTTACTTATGAGAATACGCATTTGTTGCTAACCTTCCAAAGCTGCGTTGCGCACTTCGGGCAAAAAAATCAAACCTATCACAAACGCTATTGCCAATAGCCCCACTGGATACCATAAACCAGACAAGGCATCGCCAGCCTTTACGCTCAACACGGTAATCATAAACGGCGACATGCCGCCTATCCAGCCAGCACTGAGGTTATGCGGCAACGCCACTGCGGTATAGCGAGTTCGCGCTGGAAATAATTCCGCTAACGTTGCGGTTTGCGGCCCCGTGATAAGCCCTACTGCCACCAATAAAACAATCAACAGTAAAAAAATCATCACGCGATTAGTTTGCTGTGGATCAGCATGTTCTGTCCAACCTGAGGACTTTAATGTCTCGGTAAGTTGCTTCGTTTCAAACCCTGTCACTTCATTGTTGGCTATACGCACCAATGTGGTGTTGGGTGATTGCGCTAGATGCAGGCTGTAGGTCACGCCCAGCTTGGCAAGCAGCTC
>CANFCA010000100.1 GCA_947445045.1 Gallionellaceae bacterium | reverse complement strand
TACCCCATCCGAAACTCGCGGCGCGCTTATGCCAAGGCGCAAGGCGCAAGTCATTATGGAAATCCTGAATCCACACTGGCCGATCTTCACAAATAGCGGTACCAAAAGGACCGCGCCCAGAAGGTTCATCAACGTTCACAGAAATCTGGATGCCATCCAGATAATCCGTACCGTCACCATATGCAGCCACCTGTTTCACATTTTTGCCAGTCTCATCCAACATCCCTATCCAAGCCATTTTCATACTGCCAAACTGCACAGCGTCATAACAAACTTGCTGGAATAACTCGAGTTCACTGGTGCAACGCACGATGGATTGATTGCATTGGTTCAATGCGGCATATAGATTCATCAGCAACTGAATCTTTGCATCGCTGGCTTTGCGTGCGGTGATGTCAGTGGTGATACCCAGCATCGCATAGATATTGCCCTGCGTATCGCGCATTGGCACTGCATGCGTCTCCAGCCAAAGTTTCACACCCTTAAGTCCAACCGCTTCAAACTGGAGCGTTCCAGACTCGCCAGAAAATACGCTGCGCATCAGCTCACCGAATTCATTCCGATATTTAGGCTCCACAATACCCAACGCCTTATGCCCAACAATCTGCTCAGAAGTATCCGCTCCCAACATGCGTAAACCGGCAGGATTCATCTGCAGCACAGTGCCATCTACCGCCAGCAATTTCACGCATTCCGGCTCGGTTTCAATGATAGTGCGCAGTTGCAACTCGCTTGCGGCAAGCTTGTGCTCCGCTTGGTTGCGTTCAGCCAGTAACGCATAATTGTCTAACGCATAATCGATATCCATCGCCATTTCCACCAGCAGGCTGCGCACACTTTCATCGAAAGCGTTGACCTCGTCGGCATACATAGTTAGGGCACCGATAATCTTGCCTTTACGGTGCAGTGGCAATGCGGCAGAGGCACCCCAGCCGCAGCGTGCGCCACGTTCATGCCATAGTGCGAGCAGCGGTTCATTCTGATAGTCTTGACACCAGAATGGTCGATTTTCGCGCATGACAATGCCAATCGGCCCGCGACCGGAGGGTTGGTCGGCATCACTGGAAATCTGTATACCAACCAGATATTCAGTGCCTGAGCCATAACTGGCCACCGGATTGAGCATTTGACTGGCCTCATCCAATAATCCTATCCACGCCATCTTCATACCGCCGAACCGCACCGCATCGCGACAGATTTGCGGAAACAATTCCTCTTCATTGATACAGCGCACGATGGCCTGATTGCACTGGCTCAAGGCAGCATAGAGTTGTGTCAAACGCTTAATTTTTGTTTCAGCTGCTTTACGTTCTGTGATATCGCGTATAAACGCATTGAAAAAATATCTGTCCTGACGAATTACGGCCACCAAGGTAAGCTCTACCGGGAACTCCGAACCATCGGCACGCATCGCAGTGATCTCCCTGCGGCTGCCAACAATCGCGCCTTTTCCTGTTGCCACAAAACGCCGCATGCCCTGCTGATGCACCAGGCGGTGGACTGGCGGCACGATAAGATCAGTCAGGTTTTTACCCATCACCTGTTCGGCGGCATAACCAAACATTTGCTCCGCCTCACGGTTCCAGCTAATCACCAATCCGTCCTGATCCGAACTGATCACAGCATCCATTGCCACATCAAGAATCAGCTTAGTGCGCGCCTCGCTTTCCTGCAACACAGCTTCGGCTCGGCTACGCCCCGCCTGCAAGGCCGACACCATCAACTCGACAAACACCAGCGTGACA
The DNA here is from genome assembly GCA_947445045.1 of Gallionellaceae bacterium. Lineage (GTDB taxonomy): Bacteria > Pseudomonadota > Gammaproteobacteria > Burkholderiales > Gallionellaceae > Gallionella. The sequence continues at coordinate 3,572 of CANFCA010000100.1, read as the reverse complement.
AAAAACAACCACATCAGGAAAATCCCATCCTGACTACTTTCAGGATCAAATGGCCCCAATCCGCTTGCGGTCGCCCATGCCGCAATCAACACTGGTAACAACACACCCAATGACGAAGCCATTAAGCCGAAACGCATAGCCGACCAAACGACTAACGGCAACACCACAAACACCAACGGACGTGAATAACTATTTTCATCATGATTGAAGAAAAACACACCCCAACTGATAGCCAGCATGATGAAACACCAGATCAGAAACTCAATCCGCTGCATCCATAACTTTTTAAATTCGGCGCGAGAAATATTGAGCAACAGTGGAGCCGCCAACAATATCCCGACAGAATCGCCCGACCACCAAGACCACCAAGCCGCATTGGCATCTTGTATAGACAACACCTTAAACATCACCAGACTACTCACCCCAACACTGGCACTGACCAGCATACCAATGGCGGCAGCCATGACCAGCAACATGATGTCGTAAGCACGATCAACCGAAGAATGGAATTTCAGCCGACGTAACAACCAAGCGGCAAGTAGTGGCGCGAGTGTTGTGCCAATCGCGATACTGATGTCCAGTACGGGAGTTGAATCAACAGAAAAATTGGTCGCGAACGCACCCAGAAAAATACCCAGCCAGCAGATGTAACCCCAACGCAATAACGCTGCAACCGCAATTCCCGTAGGTAACCAGATCAGAGTGATATGCGAGCCAACATAGGGAATCGCCAAGCCCAGCCTGCCAGTGGCGAAATATGCCAACGCCACTAAAAATACCTTTACCGCGAGCGAGAAAGCCGACTGATCGTCCGTGCGTCCCCTTGAAAATAATTTAGACATAAGAATGAGGTTGGGTTGATGTGATTACGGCAATACTGATCCTTGCAATCAGACTAATCTCAGGATGACAAGGTAACGCCAATTTCGCTTTGGCATGATTAAGAATCACACCCATAAAACCAGTTGTTCTCTACGATTTACAACTATTCAATCAAAGGGACTTTTACTTTATCGGCAACATACTTCAATACTTTAGGCATGTACCTTTAGGTAACGCAGCGGTGAATGCGCATCTCTGAGACTCTTGAGGCTATAATTCCAGCATTACTATTCAAGCACTTCGGAGACCCAGCCATGTCGCACAACCTGTTCAACTCACGCCAACCTCTTGCACTTGCCAATGGCAAGCGATCCGCCTTGTATTCTTTGCCCGCACTAGAAACAGCAGGTATCGGCAAGATTTCGCGCCTACCCGTTTCCATCCGCATTGTGCTGGAATCAGTGTTACGTAATTGTGATGGCAAAAAAGTGACCGAGGCACACATCCGCCAACTGGCTAACTGGCAACCCAATGCACCGCGCACGGAAGAGATTCCCTTCATCGTGGCGCGCATTGTTTTGCAAGATTTTACGGGCGTACCGCTGCTCGCCGACCTCGCTGCGATGCGCGATGCCGCTGCCAAGCTAGGTAAAGACCCGAAGATTATCGAGCCACTGGTGCCAGTCAACTTGGTCGTCGATCACTCAGTGCAGATCGATAGCTACAACAACCCCAACGCGCTCAAGATCAACATGGAACTAGAGTTTGAGCGCAATACGGAACGTTATCGCTTTATGAAATGGGGTATGCAGGCGTTTGACACCTTCAAGGTCGTGCCACCCGGCATCGGCATCGTGCATCAAGTGAATCTGGAATATCTGGCGCGCGGCGTTTTGCAAAAAGACGGCGTGACTTACCCTGACACCTTGGTTGGCACAGACTCGCACACCACCATGATTAACGGAATCGGCGTAGTCGGCTGGGGCGTGGGCGGCATTGAGGCTGAAGCAGGGATGCTGGGACAACCTGTTTATTTCCTGACTCCCGACGTGGTTGGCGTGCACCTGAAAGGCAAGCTACGCGAAGGCGTGACCGCCACAGATTTAGTTTTGACTGTCACCGAGTTACTGCGCAAACAAAAAGTGGTCGGCAAATTCGTCGAGTTTTTTGGTGAAGGCACTGCGGCGCTCACTGTGCCGGATCGTGCCACATTGGCTAACATGGCACCCGAATACGGCGCGACGATGGGCTTCTTCCCAGTCGACGATGTCACCATCAACTTCATGCGTAATACCGGACGTAGCGAAGATGAAGTCAATGCCCTCGCGGCCTACTTTAAAGCGCAGAATTTGTATGGCATTCCACAAGCCGGACAGATTGATTACAGCAGCACCGTCGAACTAGATCTCAACAGCATCGTGCCTTCACTAGCGGGGCCTAAACGCCCGCAAGATCGTATCGAGCTACCCAAGATGAAAGACGCGTTCGATACCCTGTTCAGCAAACCCATCGCTGAGAACGGCTTCAACCAACCCGCTGACAAATTGGCAAAACGTTATGCCACTGGCAAAGATAACTTGCAGATTGGCCATGGTGATGTGTTGATCGCCGCGATCACCAGTTGCACCAACACTTCCAACCCCGGCGTGTTGCTGGCAGCGGGCTTGTTGGCGCAAAAAGCCGTGGCAAAAGGTCTCACGGTCGCCCCTCACATCAAGACCACGCTCGCACCCGGCTCTCGTGTGGTGACGGAATATCTGACCAATGCAGGCTTACTGGAACCCCTGACTACATTGGGTTTTGGCCTTGCCGCCTATGGCTGCACCACCTGTATCGGCAACGCCGGGCCGTTGCGTGAAGACATCGACAAGACCATAACCGACAACAATTTAATTTGCGCAGCCGTGCTGTCGGGTAATCGCAATTTTGAAGCGCGTATTCACCCCAACTTAAAAGCCAACTTCCTTGCTTCTCCGCCGCTGGTGGTGGCCTACGCTATCGCAGGCAAAATGAATATTAACCTCGACACCGAGCCATTGGGCACAGGCAAGGATGGTCAGCCGGTTTATCTGAAAGACATCTGGCCAAACAGCGCGGAGATACAAGCCGTGATGAAATTCGCTGCCGACCCTGCGGTGTATCGCAAGCTGTATTCCGACCTCACCAAAGACTTGCCCTTATGGAATGCCATTGTCGCCCCGACGGGTGAACGCTATCAATGGGATGACTCCACCTACATCGCCCGCCCCCCTTTCTTTGATGGTGACACACCAAAAGTGGCTAACATCAAAGGCGCTAAAGCTTTGGCGCTGATGGGTGACTCGGTGACCACCGATCACATCAGCCCTGCAGGCAGCTTCAAGCCCACCACCCCCGCAGGCAAATATCTGCAAGACCATCACGTCGAAGTGAAAGACTTCAACAGTTATGGCTCGCGACGCGGCAACCACGAAGTGATGATGCGCGGCACGTTTGCCAACGTGCGCATTAAAAACCTCATGCTCCCCGTTAAAGCCGACGGCAGCCGCACCGAAGGCGGCTACACCTTGTACAACGGTGAACAAGTGGCGATCTACGATGCCGCGATGAAACACATTGCAGCAAACACACCCACTGTCATCTTCGCTGGCGAAGAATACGGCACAGGATCATCACGCGACTGGGCTGCGAAAGGCACGCAGCTATTGGGTGTAAAGGCCGTCATCGCAAAATCTTACGAGCGCCTCCATCGCAGCAACTTGGTCGGCATG
>CANFCA010000099.1 GCA_947445045.1 Gallionellaceae bacterium | reverse complement strand
ATGCGCGCCTCATGCATGCACGACCTTTCATTGATAGCCTAGATTTTGCCAGAAATGGCCAGCAAATGAGCGGTGAATTGCCGATTGTTGAGATGTTGCGATTGACGGATGTATTGAGTAGTCCGCAAGGCATGCTGAGTTATACCGTGCAGGGTGGTGTGGATAGGCAAGAGATTTCGTGGCTGGACGTGAGTGTGGCCGGAATCTGTCAGTTGCGTTGTCAGCGTTGCTTGAATGATATGACGTATGAGATTCAGTTGGATGCGCATTTGTTGTTGCGTGATCAGGCAGGTCTGGATGCGCTAAGCGACGATGAAGAAGAGTTTGACAGTGTGTTGGCGGAAGAACGCTTAGACTTGTTGAGTTTGTTGGAAGAAGAAATTTTGTTGAACCTGCCTTTTGCGCCTAAGCATGAACAGGGTGTTTGTCAGGCGACAAATAGCGATAATACGCTGAAGGATACAACCCATCCTTTCGCGGCTTTAGCAAAGTTAAAGAATCATTAACAGTTTTAATTAAATAGTTTCATCAAGGAGTATTAGCATGGCAGTTCAGCAAAATAAAAAGTCCCCATCCAAGCGTGGTATGCACCGCGCGCATGATTTTTTGACTAGCCCAGCATTGGCGATTGAGCCGACGACAGGCGAAAATCATTTGCGTCACCACATCAGCCCAACTGGTTTTTACCGTGGTAAAAAAGTAGTAAAGACTAAAGCTGACTAAGCTATCAGTTTTGTTGTGCTACGCAGCCGATTTTCTATCGGCTGTTTTCTTTAGTTACCTAGGAATCGCTTAGTGGATGTAACCTTAGCCATAGATGCGATGGGTGGCGACCACGGCACGACGGTCACCATTCCAGCCGCAGTTGAATACCTAAAGAAATTTCCCAACGACACGATTGTTTTGGTAGGTCTTGCTGACGCTATCGAAGCAGAGTTGCGCGCGTTAGGCGCGCAAGTTGGTCCGCATTTGCGCATTCATGCTGCCACTGAAGTAGTGGGGATGGATGAATCTCCACAATCTGCATTGCGCGGTAAAAAAGATTCTTCGATGCGCGTTGCGATCAATCTGGTCAAAAGTGGCGAAGCCGCTGCTTGCATCAGTGCAGGCAATACCGGTGCGCTAATGGCGACCGCACGTTATGTACTGAAAACCATACCCGGCATTGATCGCCCCGCGATTGCATCTTACCTTCCCACGAATAAAGGCCAAGTATGTATGCTCGATCTTGGGGCTAACACGGATTGCACTGCTGAGCACTTGCTGCAATTCGCTTTGATGGGCTCAACCTTGGTCACTGCACTGGAGCATAAGGAAAACCCTACGGTGGGCTTGTTGAATATCGGTAGTGAAGACATCAAAGGCAACGAAGTCGTCAAGAAAGCCGCTGAATTGCTGCAAGCCAGCGATTTGAATTTCTACGGTAACGTGGAAGGCAATGATATATTTCTGGGTACTACTGACGTAGTGGTATGCGATGGATTCGTTGGTAATGTTGCGCTGAAAACTGCTGAAGGTGTAGCGAAAATGATGGGCGGATTTTTGCGCGAAGAATTTAGTCGAAACATATTTACCAAGCTGGGTGCATTGTTTTCAATATCCGCACTCAAATCTTTTAAGCATAGACTCGATCATCGTCGTTACAATGGCGCGAGTTTCCTAGGCTTGAAAGGCATCGTAGTAAAAAGCCACGGTTCAGCAGACGCTTACGCATTTGGCTTTGCAATTGAAACTGCGGCTGAAGAAGCGCGTGGGGGCATGTTGCAACATATCAGCGAGCATATCGAGAAGTGGCATCATCAACGTCAAAACCCTGAGCAAGGAGCGACTTAATGTACTCACGCATCATCGGAACAGGCAGTTATTTGCCGGCAAAAACTGTGACCAACTTCGATTTGGAAAAAATCGTGGACACGTCACATGATTGGATCGTATCGCGTAGTGGCATACATGAACGACACATGGCAGCAGACAATGAGCTCACTAGCGATCTTGCCCTGCAAGCCAGTATTAACGCCATTTCAGCGGCAGGAATTAATGCGAATGAAATCGATTTGATAGTTGTTGCTACTACCTCACCCGACCAGATTTTCCCCAGTACCGCTTGTATCCTTCAAGATAAACTAGGCATTAAAAACGGCTCGGCTGCATTTGATATTCAGGCGGTATGTGGCGGGTTTGTTTATGCCATGAACATCGCCGATTTGTACATTCGCGGCGGGCAAGCAAAAACGGCGTTAGTGGTTGGCGCAGAAGTGTTGTCACGTATGTTGGACTGGAATGACCGCACCACTTGCGTGTTGTTTGGTGATGGCGCGGGGGCAGTGGTTTTGCGAGCCTCTGAAACACCCGGTATCATCGCCTGTAAGTTGCATGCCGATGGTAGTCATCGCGACATGCTCAAGGCAGATGGCAATGTGCGCAACGGCGTTGTACAAGGCGATCCCTTCATCAAAATGGAAGGTCAGGCAGTATTCAAATTCGCGGTTAAAGTATTAAGTGAAGTTGTAGAAGAGGTGCTGGAAGAAAATAATCTTAAAGGTTCGGATATTTCTTGGCTCATTCCACATCAAGCTAATATTCGCATTATGGAAGCCACTGCCAAAAAGTTGGGACTGAGCATGGATAATGTAGTGGTTACCGTGGCTAAACATGGCAACACCTCAGCCGCCTCAATTCCGTTGGCCCTCGACACAGCGGTGCGCGACGGTCGCGTGAAAGCTGGACAAAATATTTTGCTCGAAGCGGTAGGTGGTGGTTTTACTTGGGGTGCAGTTCTTATCAAATGGTAGGTTAAACATGACTAAATTCGCTTTTGTATTTCCCGGTCAAGGCTCGCAATCGCGCGGCATGATGAATGGCTATGCTGATTTTCCAATGGCGCGCAACACTTTTGCAGAAGCATCTGACATATTGAAGCAGGACTTGTGGCAATTGGTGACGGAGGGCAGCGATGCTGACCTCAACGCTACAGTGAACACACAGCCGATTATGTTGACTGCTGGTGTGGCCGTTTGGCGTGCATGGCAATCGCAAAATGGCGCAACGCCAACTATGATGGCGGGACACAGTTTGGGTGAATACACTGCGTTGGTTGCAGCGGGGGCGTTAAGTTTTGCCGATGCGTTACCACTGGTGCGTTATCGTGCGCAATGTATGCAGCAAGCTGTTCCAGAAGGTGTGGGCGGCATTGCAGCGATTCTGGGATTGGATGACGAGGTGGTTCGATTAGTATGTGCCGAAGCTGCACATGGCGAAGTGCTGGAAGCGGTGAATTACAATTCGCCGGGGCAAGTGGTGATTGCGGGCAATCGCGGTGCAGTGGAGCGTGGTATGGAATTGGCTAAAGCGAAAGGTGCGAAGCGCGCCATTATGTTGCCGATGAGTGTGCCGTCGCATTGCAGTTTGTTAAAAGGCGCGGCAGAACAGTTGCGTGAATATTTGAAAAATGTTGCGGTGCAAATGCCACTTATTCCAGTTTTGCACAACGCTGATGTCACGGCTCATAATGACGCTGAAGCGATTAAAGATGCGTTGGTTCGCCAACTGTATTCACCGGTGCGTTGGGTCGAGACCGTTATGGCATTCGGTAAGCAAGGCATCACGCATAACGTGGAATGCGCGCCGGGCAAGGTGCTGGCAGGATTGAATAAACGTATCGACACAAATCAACAAGCATTGGTGATGAACGATGGTGCAACGTTGACATTGGCTTTGACTACATTCGCATAAGGATAGAGCATGACACTACAAGGACAAATCGCACTCGTAACGGGCGCATCTCGCGGCATCGGTCAAGCCATTGCAATGGAATTGGGCAAGCATGGTGCAGCGGTAATCGGCACGGCGACTAGTGAAAAAGGTGCGCAAGCGATTAGTGATTATTTGGCGACGGCGGGCATTAAAGGCGCGGGCATGGCACTGAATGTGAATGACACGACACAAACGGAGCAAGTGTTAGGCGAGATCACTAAACAATTTGGCAGTATTGGCATTCTGGTCAACAACGCGGGTATTACCAAAGATAATTTGTTAGCGCGTATGAGCGACGAAGAATGGGATGACGTGTTGACGACTAATCTAAAATCCGTGTTCCGTATGAGCCGTGCGGTGTTGCGTGGCATGATGAAGGCGAGAGCAGGGCGCATCATCAGTATTTCATCGGTGGTGGGTAGCATGGGTAATCCGGGACAGGCGAACTATGCCGCTTCCAAAGCTGGCATGGCTGGTTTTACCAAATCTCTTGCACAGGAAATCGGCAGCAGAAACATAACTGTGAATTGTGTGGCACCCGGATTTATTGATACGGATATGACACTGGCTTTAGGCGAAGAGCAGCGTGCAAAACTAGTTGAACATGTGCCGCTGAAACGTTTGGGTCAGCCTGCTGACATCGCTGCTGCGGTGGCGTTTTTAGCCAGTCCTAGTGCGGCTTACATTACCGGCGTGACGCTACATGTGAATGGTGGCATGTACATGGAGTAAGTTGTTGTCCATCACTCTAAGAAATAATTAAATATAGGTAATCGCTAATGGCCAAGACAAATTACACTTTTGAAAAGCGTCAAAAAGAGATTGCTAAGAAACAAAAAAAAGAAGCGAAACTGTTAAAAAAATCCACATCAGCGGATGAACACCCTGAAGAAGTGACAGAGCAAAATGATGTGGATCAATCAACAACCGTTGAGACAACTACTTCGTAAAATTCCCTCAAAATTGCAAGTAATTTCTGTGGAAGGTTTGTAATGAGTAACGAAATTCTTAATACGCTTCCACATAAATTAACCTTGAGCGAGGTCTTGCAGCTAATGGTGCAAGACAGCATGGTGTCGCAAGACGAGGCCGATAAGCTCGCTGAAAATCGGCAGGATGCTTACGTTCATCCCTTGGCAGTCATTGCCGAACAGCAATGGCATAACCAACTTCTCCCGAATAAAATCCTGACCATCGAAGTCCTCAGCGAATGGCTGGCAGGCAAGGTAGGCATGAATTATTTTCATGTTGATCCGTTGAAATTAAATTTCGGTGGCATCGCCAGCATCGTTTCAAAATCGTATGCGGAACGTCTCAAAATCATGCCGGTTAAAGCGGGCGATGGCGAAGTTACCATCGCCACCGCCGAGCCTTTTTTCACTGAATGGGTTGCAGAGCTAGAGCGTGCGCTGAACTTAAAAATAAAATTAGTGTTCGCAAGTCCGCTCGACATCAATCACTATTTACCGGAAATATACAACCTCGCCAACTCAGTACACCTCGCCAATAAAGCCAAAGCTGGCCAAAGTACTGGCGTGCAGAATTTCGAGCAGTTGGTCGAGTTAGGTAAGAACCAGAATCTTGATGCGAACGAGCAGCACATTGTCACTT
>CANFCA010000098.1 GCA_947445045.1 Gallionellaceae bacterium | reverse complement strand
TTGGCGTAGTGAAAGTAGTCGCGAGAAAAGCTGAGATGAAAAACGGTGTGCCAAAAATGAAGAGCGGTAGCCCCATTTTTTTGAATATCGGCAATGTCACCAAGGCTTGGTTCAAACCTGATTCAGCCGCGCAGCCTAAAGTTTATAGCCAAGGCACGTCGCATAATGACGGCTACATGGAAACGGTGGATTACGCCAGCACCGTTGACTTGATGCAACTATTGTCACAAGAAAATTTCAAGATTGGTTTTAGTTTTAATACGGGGCAAGCCGATCAAACTTTTATTTTCGATCAGTGGATGGATAGGCGAGAAGGTAATGCCTTCGCGGCTTGTATGGCGAACCTGAACAACGTGATTGAAGAGAATAAGAAGAAGCGTAGCTTCTAATAAAAAATGCCAGCAATGTGTGGTTGCTGGCATTTGGATGTGATTCTTGGAAGTCTAGTGCTTCGTCAGCCAGCCATGTAAATGTTCCCACTGCGCCACGTCTTTTTCAGCGACATAGCGCGGCAAATCAAATAACGACTTTCCTTCAAACGCCGCATTCACATAAATCTGTGTTTCGCGAATGTAGCCGAGGATAGGTAAATCCAGTGTGGCGAGGAAATGCTCTAGTGCTTGTGATGCGCGGGTGTTGGAGGCCATACGCATTCCAACGATACCAATGTCGTATTTACCTTTGCGTGATTTTTTCTCTTGAGAGAGTGCTTCTAAAAAATCACGGCTAGCATGCAGGTCAAATATTGATGGGGAGATGGGAACGATGATTTTGTCGGCTAACTTCAGCGCATCTGTCATGTCTTTGCCGTGCATTCCTGCAGCGGAATCAACAATCAACCAGTCGTCAAGATGACCTTCTTCTTTACGTGACTCGAGTGTTGAGATATTGGGTAAATTTACTGGGCGGGACTCAATCCATAGTGAGGCAGATTGTTGTCTATCTAAATCGAGTAGTGCGACGCACTCACCCTGATTGGCTAATAAACCAGCGATGTTCACTGATAATGTTGTTTTACCACTACCACCTTTGGGATTTGCAATCAGTACGGCTTTCATTATGTTATTCCTCCGTGTCGGGACACTTAAATTAACCAGAAGTTGTGCCTACTACATCTAGTAGAGTTAGCCAGTAAATCTACTATATTTGGCATGTTACAGCGAATATGGATTGGTTACAAGCTGTTAGATTCAAAAGTGTTACACCGATTTATCTCGCCGCTTTGTATGCCGATGTTGAACCACTTGGTACGTTGTGCCGAACTGCCGTGCGTGAAACTTTCTGGTGCGACTGTGCCCTGAGTGGACATTTGTATGTTGTCATCTCCTACTGCAGCAGCAGCGGTCATTGCTTCTTCAATGTCGCCTTGTTCTAAGACATTACGCATTTTCTGTGCGTGATTTGCCCATACGCCTGCATAGCAATCCGCCTGTAATTCCAAGCGAATCGACACTTGGTTAAATTGCGTTTCGCTCATGCGACGACGAGCCGCATCAACCTTATCGGATGTGCCAAGTAACTTTTGTACATGATGTCCGACTTCATGCGCGATCACATACGCTTGTGCAAAATCACCAGGAGCTTTGAAGCGATCACGCAACATCTGGTAGAAGCGTAAATCGATGTAAACCTTTTCGTCGCCTGGGCAATAAAACGGCCCTGCTGCGGCTTGCCCTGTGCCGCATGCAGTGGGCGTTTCACCGCTAAACAAAACCAATTTTGGTTCGCGATATTGACTACCAGCTTGCTTGAAAATATCGCGCCATACATCTTCGGTGTCGGCTAACACGACTGAAACAAAGCGTGCATCTTTGTCATCAGCAGGGGGTTTTGCTGCTGGGGCTTGTTGAGTTTGCATCACCTCGCCACCACCGCCGCCACTCAACAAACTTAGCACGGTCATCGGGCTGATGCCCAACATCCATGACGCAACAAACGCGACGGCAATCGTGCCTAAACCTAATCCTTTTCCGCCGCCGAGCGGTAAGCGAAATCCGCCACCCCCACCGCCTCCACCAGTTTCATTACGACGGTCTTCAATGTTGTCGCTTTCCCGTTCGTTATCAGTACGCATAGTTTAAAACTCCTTGCTTAACTTATCGCTTGAAGATTGAGCCGAGTACACCGCGAATAATTTCACGACCCACTGCTGAACCGATAGAGCGCACTGCACTTTTTGCAAATGCCTCGCCCATGCCTTGACGATTGCGACTGGTCGCGCCACTCTTCAATACACCGCCCCCATTGCCACCAAACACGCCACCCAGCATGCTTCCCAGCCCATCTAGCATGCCGCCAGAGGTAGTAGGTGCTGGCTGTGCAGCCTCGCCAGAAGGCGCATCTTGAGTGGTGGCTGGCGGCTGCTTCACATCGGTGCGCCCTTTCAAAATTTCGTAAGCAGACTCGCGATCAATTTCTTTTTCGTAATATCCTGCAAGTAGTGAGCCGCTGATAATTTGTTTACGTTCATCAGGAGTGATCGGGCCGATCTGTGCATGGGGTGGTACAACAAATGCACGCTCTACAATTCCCGGGCGACCCTTTTCATCCAAGAAAGAAACCAAGGCTTCGCCCACGCCGAGCTCAGTAATTGTTGCTTCTTCATCCAGCGCAGGGTTGTCGCGCATCGTCTCAGCAGCAGCTTTGACAGCTTTTTGATCGCGTGGAGAAAAGGCACGCAAGGCATGTTGTACGCGGTTGCCGAGCTGGGCTAAAACTTTATCTGGTACGTCTGCCGGGTTTTGCGTGATGAAATAAACACCGATGCCTTTGGAGCGAATCAGTCGTACTACTTGTTCGATTTTATCCAGCAGCGCAGTCGGTGCATCACTGAATAATAGATGCGCTTCGTCGAAGAAAAATACCAGCTTGGGTTTGTCCAAATCACCCGCTTCGGGCAGATTTTCAAATAACTCGGACAGCAGCCAAAGCAACATCGTTGAGTAAACTTTTGGTGAAGTCATCAATTTATCGGCAGCGAGGATGTTGACCATGCCGTTACCTTTGCTATCGGTTTGCATCAGGTCAGCAATGTTGAGCATCGGCTCGCCGAATAAATTTTCACCGCCTTGCATTTCAATTTCCAACAAACCGCGCTGAATCGCGCCTATGCTGGCGGTGGAGATGTTGCCGTATTCGGTGGTGAAGTCTGCCGCGTTGTCGCCGACGCTTTGGATCATCGCGCGCAAATCTTTCAAATCAAGCAATAGCAAGCCGTTGTCATCCGCGATTTTGAACACCAGCGATAACACGCCTTGCTGCACATCATTGAGATTTAACATGCGCCCCAACAACAATGGCCCCATGTCTGAAACGGTGGCGCGTAAGGGATGACCCATCGCACCGAACACATCCCAAAAAGTGACGGGGTAAGCGCGAGGCGTAAAATTTTCTAGCTTGAGTAGCTCAACACGGGCATCGACTTTGGCATTTCCTCCCCCTGTTTTTGCCAAGCCGGATAAGTCCCCTTTGATGTCGGAAAGAAACACGGGCACGCCCATACTGCTGAATGATTCTGCCAAAGTTTGTAACGTGACGGTTTTGCCTGTGCCGGTTGCGCCGGTGATAAGTCCGTGGCGATTCGCCATCTGCGGCAGTAAGAAAATTTCTTGTGTGCTATTTTTTGCGACGAGGATGGGATTGCTCATTGAGACTCCGATTGGGTTAATTCTTCATAGAATGATACCATTGCATGAGAATTTTTAGACAAGGATTGTGACATGGCGGGACATAGTAAATGGGCAAACATTCAGCATCGCAAAGGCAAGCAAGATGCCAAGCGCGGAAAAATATTCACGCGCTTGATTAAAGAAATTACCGTTGCCGCCCGATTGGGTGGGGGTGATTTAACGGGCAATCCGCGTTTGCGTTTGGCAGTGGATAAGGCCTACGAAAATAACATGCCCAAGGACAACGTCGAGCGCGCCGTGAAGCGCGGCAGTGGTGAGTTGGAAGGCGTGGAGTATTTGGAAATTCGCTATGAGGGTTATGGCATTAACGGCGCAGCGGTGATGGTAGATTGCATGACCGATAACAAAATGCGCGCGGTCGCTGATGTGCGTCATGCCTTCACCAAAAACGGCGGCAATCTCGGCACCGATGGTTCAGTATCGTTTATGTTCAAACATTGCGGACAAATGATATTCGCGCCGGGCACTGATGAAAATGGCCTGATGGAAGTGGCGTTGGATGCAGGGGCAGAAGACATTACAACCAATGATGACGGTAGCATCGAAGTAATTACCGCACCCTATGAATTTGTGAATGTGAAGCAGGCATTGGAAACCGCAGGCTACAAAGCAGAATTCGGCGAGGTCATTATGAAGCCGGCTAGCGAAGTGATTTTCACCGGAGATGACGCAGTGAAAATGCAAAAATTGCTTGATGCGCTGGAAGATTTGGATGACGTGCAGGAAGTTTATACCACCGCTGTGATAGACGAGTAACTCAGATTCTTATTCCATACACTTTGCCGACAAGACGATGCGCATCCTAGGTATAGATCCCGGACTGCGCGTCACAGGGTTTGGCGTTATTGATAAGTTCGGTCAGCAATTACATTACGTGGCGAGTGGATGTATCAAGACTCCCGTTGGTGAATTGCCGGAACGATTGAAAAGTATTTTAAATTCGTTAGGCGAAGTAATCGCACATCACAACCCCGAACAAGTTGCAGTGGAAAAAGTTTTCGTAAATGTAAATCCGCAATCGACTTTGTTGTTGGGTCAGGCGCGTGGTGCGGCGATTTGTGCGGCTGTACTGGTTAATCTGCCCGTCGCTGAATACACCGCGTTGCAAGTGAAGCAAGCCGTGGTGGGTAACGGTCACGCCAAGAAAGAACAGGTGCAGTTGATGGTACAACGCTTATTGAGTTTATCCGGCGTACCCAGCCCGGATGCGGCGGATGCTTTGGCTTGTGCGATCTGTCATGCGCATGGAGGCTTAGGCTTGGGGGCGCTGGCGACTAAGGGTTATCGTGTGCAGGGCGGGAGATTGGTGTGACGATGCAGCCGATGGAGCCGACACTCGCGGCATTGCAAAATCCGTTCAAGCGCCATTTCGCTGCGACTCGCCCGGCCTTTGTAACAGCCAGTCTGATGGCTGGAATAATAGGGCTGGCAATCGCCTGGCATGACAATCTTACGTTTGATGTATTGCTTGCGCTCGTCACTTTATTGTTCGCTTTTATGGCGCATGCCGGTGTGAATGTGCTTAATGATTTCTACGATGCACTCAACGGAACGGACGCGCAAAACACCGAACGCATCTTCCCCTTCACTGGTGGCAGCCGTTTCATCCAGAACGGCGTGCTGACATTGGTGCAAACACGCAACTTCGGCTTTGCGTTGCTGGCAGGTGTGATGCTGGCGGGGCTGTGGCTGATGGCGCGCTCTGCC
>CANFCA010000097.1 GCA_947445045.1 Gallionellaceae bacterium | reverse complement strand
CGGTTCACGCAGCAGTTTGTTCAAACGTCGTAAATTTTGCCGTTTCACAGTCGATAAAATCGCTGAGGTAGATTACAAGGACATCAACATCCTGAAGGAATTTATCGCAGAAAATGGCAAATTGATTCCAGCGCGTATTACTGGTACTAAAACACGTTGTCAGCGTCAGTTGAGCACCGCCGTAAAACGCGCACGCTTCTTGGCTTTGATGCCTTACACTGATTTGCACTAGGAGTTTAATCATGCAAATAATTTTGATGGAAAAAGTGACCAATTTAGGTCAATTAGGTGAAGTCGTTAAAGTTAAAAACGGCTTCGCACGTAATTTTTTAATCCCGCAAGGTAAAGCTAAGCGCGCAACGACTGCCAACATGGCTGAGTTTGAGGTGCGTCGCGCTGAAATCGAAGCGTCCGAAAAAGCCAAATTGGCTGAAGCGCAAGCACGCGGTGAGAAGTTTGCTGGTTTGACCGTGCAAATCGTGCAAAAAGCCGGTGTGGATGGCAAGCTGTTTGGTTCAGTGACTAATGCAGACGTTGCAGCAGCAATGACCACACAAGGTTTCGCTGTGGAAAAAGCACAAGTGCGTATGCCTACCGGTCATCTCAAACAGATCGGCGATCATCCAATCAGCATTGCATTGCATGCTGACGTGGTGGTTGAGGTAACTGTTTCGGTACTCGGCGAGCATTGATTTAATTCTTGCTTCATCAAGTACAGCAAAAAAGGACTGGCAACAGTCCTTTTTTGTTTCCATCATTTCTGTGTTCAGCAGGTAAAATACGCGTCCTGTTCAATGGTAAGTAATCGGTTTATTTAAATGCAAAATTTTTCCAACTCAGACGCACAGATTGACGAAATTAAATTACCTCCGCATTCGGTAGAGGCGGAGCAATCGGTATTGGGTGGCTTGCTGCTTGAATCGAGTGCGTTGGATAAAATTGCCGACTTGATTAACGATAGTGATTTTTACCGCAAGGAGCATCGTTTAATCTATCAACAAATTGTGCGCCTGAGTGAGTTGGCAAAACCGATTGATGTCATCACTGTGGCTGAAGCACTGGAGATCGCAGGAAAATTAAATGATGTAGGCGGCTTAACTTATTTAGGCGGATTAGCGCAGAACGTGCCGTCAGCTGCCAACGTGCGACGCTATGGTGAAATCGTGCGTGAGCGTTCCATCATGCGCAAGCTGGTAGAAGTGGGTAGCGATATTTCCAGTAGTGCTTACAATCCAACTGGGCGCGATGCTGCACAGTTGCTGGACGAGGCAGAGAAAAAAGTATTTGAGATCGCCGAAGCAGGTTCGCGTGGCAAGCAAGGATTTATGTCCATGCCGCCGTTGCTCACCCAAGTAGTAGAACGCATTGAAACCTTGTACGGGCGAGATAACAGCAGCGATGTAACGGGTACGGCAACAGGCTTTAGCGATCTTGATCGCATGACCTCCGGTTTGCAGGCTGGTGATTTGATTATTGTTGCGGGTCGTCCGAGTATGGGTAAGACTGCGTTCTCCATCAACATTGCCGAGAACGTTGCGTTGGATAGCAAATTACCGGTGGCAATTTTCAGTATGGAAATGGGCGGCTCGCAGTTGGTGATGCGTATGCTGGGTTCGGTGGGCAAACTCAATCAACATGATTTGCGCACCGGAAAATTACAAGACGATGATTGGGGACGGTTAACCCATGCGTTAGGAAAATTGAATGACGCGCCGATCTTTATTGACGAAAGTGCAGCACTGTCTGCCTTAGAGCTGCGTGCAAGGTCGCGCCGTTTGCATCGTCAACACGGAGGTTTAGGCTTGATTGTAATTGACTACATACAATTGATGAGTTCTAACGCGGGTAAGGCTAGTGAAAATCGCGCCACTGAAATTTCAGAAATATCCCGATCACTAAAAGCACTGGCAAAAGAGCTGCATGTACCTGTTATCGCGCTATCACAATTGAATCGTAGCTTGGAACAACGCCCCAACAAGCGTCCTGTAATGTCGGATTTACGTGAATCCGGCGCGATCGAACAAGATGCCGATTTAATTTTATTTATTTACCGTGACGAAGTTTACAACAGCGATTCCCCAGATAAAGGCAAAGCCGAAATCATCATCGGCAAACAGCGTAACGGCCCGATAGGTAAAGTAGAGCTGGCATTCCGAGGTGAATATACGCGATTCGATAATTTGGCATCGGGTGGTTATTGAGAATCGCGTAATTATGTTTGAAGTCGATACACTTTCGGATACAATGCGCGTCGTTTTAGGCGCGTAGCTCAGCTGGTTAGAGCACTTGGTCGACATCCAAGGGGTCAGCAGTTCGAATCTGCTCGTGCCTACCAAGACTCAGTAATAATCAATCGATTAGCGTTGAACCGCTAGGCGGTTTTTCTTTTCAGTAAAGTCATTGCCGGACTTTTGCCGGACTTATTCCGGCAAACACGATTAGTTGCTTTCAGCAACTCATTAATTTCAGGCGCCGAGTAGTGAGATGTAATGTCACCATTCTTATGCCCAAGCAGAACTTTCCGTGTTTCCAATGGAACGCCTACTGCTCTGAGTCGCCTGCCAAACGTGTGCTTTAAGTCGTGTACCCTGACGTTACTGTAACCAGGCATTGCCGATTCTATAAATTGCTTAAGTGCATCGGTAACCACAATTCCACGCTGACCTTGATGAATCAATTCTTCGGGGATTATCTTGCCTGAAGTTTCATACAGTTTCATCGCAGCTCTAACTCTGGCATTATCCCAAGCCGTGTTATTCATTCTTCCAACAGGTTTTCCATTGTAGGCAAAAACCCATTCAGAATGTGTCCCACGACAACTATCTATTACTGACCGTGCCACTTCATTCAATATCACCAGCCTGTCTTCACCGTTCTTTACGCCTGAATTTTCAGTTCTGCCACCGAAGTTTTCCGGAATCAGAAAAACGCTGGTACCCAATTCAGGCACCTCAATCTCCCAATCCCATCTCAAACGGCAAACTTCCTGCTCACGTGTTCCTGTGTTGACATTAAACAGCGCCATCTTTGCAAGATGGCCCGGCAACTTTTGAAACAACACACTTTGCTCTTCCCAAGAAAGTGGGTAGGGCTTTCGTGCATCGTGAGTTGGAAGCATGGTGATTAATGGCGGTGTTAACAGCCAACTCAAGCCATGTTCATCACGCCACATCCGAGCTGCCAAGTTGAGAATCCTGCTCATAATGCTCAAGGCATTGTTGATGCTCTTCGATTTGATGCCTGATGTGCGTCTGGCAGTGATATACGGTTGTAGCGTGCCATCATGCAACTTGCTCAATGGCAATTCCACAATGAAAGGGTCTAACGATTGCAGCATATAGGCATCCGTCACGATAGATGCTTTGTGCTGGTTTTCGGTTAAATACTTCGTTGCTGCGACTCGAAAAATGCGGTCAGGTCGCAAACCATAGATTGCAGATTGGCGAATTTCTTCCAGGCGGTGCGCTAGGTATCGCTCCGCTTCGACCTGGTCACTCGTTCCACAGCTTTCGTGAATTGAGCGACCGTTGACAACTTTTTCGATGTGCCAGATACCTCCTGTCTTGAGGAAATACCCGCGTATGACAGTGAAAAAATCCGCGCACTGCGGGATCATCTTCAGTTAAGCCAATCGGTACTGGCGGCTATCCTAAATACGAGTCTTTCCACGGTCAGAAAATGGGAAGTGGGAGAGAAGCACCCTAGTGGCTCATCTCAAAAGTTACTTAGTTTGCTCGATCGAAAAGGTTTAGAAGCGGTGTTGTGAGTTGCAGCCCTCGCATAAACTAATCCAATGGATTATAATGTGAACCATGATTACGATTGCAGAAGTACCAGAGTACATCCGTCAAGCAGAAAAACTCTTGTCGGGGTCCGAGCGGCTGGATGTACTAAGTTATCTGGCGGCACATCCAAAATCGGGTGATTTGATTGAAGGTACGGGAGGTCTGCGCAAGTTACGCTGGGGCAGAGGCGGACGGGGCAAGAGTGGTGGTGTCAGGGTGATTTACTACTACCACAGCGAATTGATGCCACTTTATTTGATTACCCTGTTTGCCAAGAATGAGATGGATAATTTGAGTAAGTCAGATCGTAACAACATGGCAAAGCTTGTGGATGTGCTGGTTGCAACATGGATAGCGAGGTAAAAAATGGGAAAAGCATTTGACAGTATTGCACGTGGGTTGAATGAAGCAATCACCCATGCGAAAGGCGGTAAAGTCGCCGTGAAAGCATATAAGCCAGAAGCAGTGGATGTTTCTGCCTTGCGCCTGAACATGGGTATGACGCAGGAACAATTTGCTGCTCGGTTCGGATTTTCTGTGGCGACATTGCGTCACTGGGAACGTGGAGATCGGACTCCACAAGGTGCTGCGCTGGTGCTACTGAATGTAATTAAACGTGTGCCTGATGCAGTGAGAGCCGCATTGAGTTAACACACAACTGGCGATGCACTTGTGACGAGGTTGTCACAGACTTTTCACAAAAGACTGTGGGGACTTTTCGGGGACTTGAGGGTGAAACATTGAACAAAACAGTGCAGAAGTAGGAACGGGCGGCACTGTTAAATATAATTAAATCAAAATGTTAAAATTAATACATCAGTCGACATCCAAGGGGTCGATGGTTCGAGTCCATTCGTGCCTACCAATACTCAGTTGTAAATCAATCGCTTAGTGTTAACCCGCTAGGCGATTTTTCTTTTCAGTAAAGTCATTGCGGGACTTTTTCGGGACTCTCCCCCGCACACACGATTGGCAGCTTCCAACAACTCAGCCAACTCAGGTGCAGAATAGTGCGAAGTAATATCACCATTCTTATGCCCCAGCAAAACCTTTCTTGTTTTCAGTGGAACGCCTGCTGCTCTAAGTCGTCTGCCAAACGTATGCTTCATATCGTGCGGTCTGACATTGGCAAGTCCTGGCAACGCTGATTCCATGAATTGTCTTAACGCGTCGGTGAATGGATCAAGCGCAATTGTTGACATAGAAAAGTTACGGGATTACTGTTTGTCCTCGCAACATCCAGAAGGACGGCATAAGGCAAGAGTATTTCTGTCTACGCTAGGGATGACATCCGCAGATGCGGACAAGTTGCGTGAAATTTTGCTGACTGTTGCTAAAGTGAATAACGAAGTTTCCATGAATGGCACTGACCAATATGGTTGTCGTTACACATTGGATGTCTCAGTGGTGTGGGGTAGTCGTGAAGCATTGATTAGAAGTGCATGGAAAATCAAGGCAGGGGAAGAGTTTCCCCGTTTATCGAGTTGCTATGTATTAAGAGGTGTCTCATGAAAACATTAGAAGTTGTCGCTTTAACCAACGACGTTCCAGATAAACATCTTCGTCGTGGGCAAGTTGGTACGATAGTAGAAATTCTTGCTCCATGTGTGGCAGAAGTTG
>CANFCA010000096.1 GCA_947445045.1 Gallionellaceae bacterium | reverse complement strand
GCATTCGACAAATCAGTAGCCTGTGAGCGAATCTGGGAGATGGTGGTACGCAACGAACTTTGCATGGCACCAAAAGAACGCAGTAACTTGCCGGTTTCATCATTGCTGTTACTGGTTTCGATAGGCTGGCATAAATTGCCAGCTGCAATGGCTTCTGCCACATCTACCGCCACTTTTAACGGTTTAGTTAATTTGCCGACACTGCGAATAAACATGAAAGTGATGAGCGCAATAAATAACAAGGCGGCCAGTACGATAAAAATTTGTATATTGACGGAGTGTGCAGCTTGCTTGATGACTAGGCTATTGGTTTCAGAATAGGCATCTTTGAGTTTGGAAATTTCGGTATCTGCACCGCGTATGTGATCGCGTAACGGACCAATTGCATTCATCGAGTCATCCTTGTGCAGCACGTCTGATATGGCGGCCAGCGACTTCAAGGTGCTATCAATTGAGGATGTGGATTCTATTTTAGATATTTCCGATAACGCAGACATTGATTCTTCAAGCGCCTTGGCGCTGCTCGCGCCTAACTTGCCGGAGTCCACGGCATCAGAAACACCGTTCAAAAAAGTCTTGTAGTGTGATTTGGCTAGACCTGAAAGATCCATCAGTTGGAATGCTTTGCTTAATTGATTAGAGCGCTCATAGTCGGACGCGGTCTGATAACTCAGAACCAACACGGTCGGTACCATGACGACCATGAACTGCAGAATAATTCTGGTCTTTAAAGAAAGCGACTGTTTCATTTTGATCACCCTATAAGGCATGTTGCTTAGCCGACAATAAAATTATGCACCATGCCTTATAACGGCAAATTTCAAAATTACTTGAGGACGTTACTTGACAATATTTACACCACTGGCGCTACTGCCTATATAGCCAACCGCTCCGGGAGTGCTTTTGACAAATTGAATCACTTCCGCATCGCTGGACTTCATGGCGGGAGCGCTCAAGCCATCGCGAAATGCCTTTTTCGTCCAAATGCCTGAATACTTAACGCTGTTCATTTGCATCGTTTTAGACAAGAAGTTTTCTTGTTGAGCAGCGTTATCTACTGGTATTAACTTGGTGCTGCCTGCAAATTGTTTTTCACCGAGAAACACATCACGCACCTCGCCAGCAGATAAGTTTGTGCCAGAGTTGGCAATAACCACCAAGTCGCCCGCAACGGCGTTTTGTGATGCAAGTAATGCAAATGTGGCGGTGGAGATGAGTCTAAGAATCGTTGCTTTCATGATGATCCCCTTGAGTTAGAAGCCAATTGCATATTGTGTGTAA
This sequence comes from Gallionellaceae bacterium, assembly GCA_947445045.1. Lineage (GTDB taxonomy): Bacteria > Pseudomonadota > Gammaproteobacteria > Burkholderiales > Gallionellaceae > Gallionella. Next base: position 4,160 of record CANFCA010000096.1, on the reverse strand, counting down.
ACAGAGCGATAGCTGACTGCTGTTCTACCCACTTCTGCCATGAAATTTGAATTTAATAATTCAACTTTTAAAGCTGCATTTTGATTGAGGTTGTAACGTAAACCCAACGATTGTCTAGCGTAGGATTGGCCGCTGGCTTGCATGGCGAAGTAGTTGTCTTTTTGACTCAACACGGTTCTTTCAAATCGAATGTACGGTGTCCAGTCGTTTAAGCTTTTGCCAATTTGCGCATAAGATGCCCAGCTTTTATGCGAGCCAGTAGAGCCACTTTTGTCGTTGTCATCAAATCCATAATATTCGCTGAGCACCTCCCAGTCATTGGCTAAATAAATAACTGAGCCTCCTATCATGCTGAGTTCAGTTTTATTTAGTTGAGCAGAAGCATTGTCATCTACGTCGCCTTTAAGACCATGTCCGGCTATTCTCAGTCCATCTAGTTGACCAGTAAATTCATAACCCACATTGAATCCCAACATGGCTTGATGATTATTGTCTCCAGCCAGATTAATATCCAGAGTGCCAAGATTTGTGGGTGAGGGTGCCGATGTTGGATCAGTCATTGCAACCTTCGGCCCGTTTCCCGCATACACATCGTAAGTTACTTTGCCTGTACTGGCCTTGAATTTACCTGCACTCCATAGCCCTACCATGTGTGCCGGCAAGATACCGCCCTTGTCTTCAAAGTCAAGGAAGCGCGGTCTCATTACCGAAGTTTGCATTTGCGCGCCATGATGGAAGCCTGTGTTCCAATATCCATAAGGTGTGTGTATACGCCCCGCCCAAACTGTCGAGGTATCACTAAAGGTGTAGCCAATTTGGAGTCGCTCCAAGTCTGTGGCTACAGTACCTTCTGGCGTAACCTCGAAATTTGGCTCAACCAATGCTTTAATGTTGTCGCCAAAATTGGGTGCCAGGTAAAGAGATAGTGCGCCCACATAAAACCCTTTTGGGTTAGACGGTGTTGCTTGACTATTGCTCGCAAAACCCACATCCATAAAGCCATGTAAAGGTAAGCCCGCGCCACTAGTAGAATGATGTGCCATGCCGGATGTCATTTGTGTAAGTTCGTTCTGCATCGCATCCAATTTGTTTTCCAAGTTTTTCAAGTGCTCAGCATCCGTTTCTGCTTTTACAGCTGTCGAGCTGATCAACAATCCGCCCAAAACAGAAACGTAAAATAAATTCCCCAGCTTCCGCTGCACATTGCCTTTTTTAGTTACCCACTTTGTTGTCAACATTTTTACTCCTCCCGGTTAAAAGTTTGCACTTCAGCGCGTCAATCCAAATGGTTTGATAGGCTCAAGAACTGCAATGTACAGGCTATAGTAATTGGCCTTGATCAGCAATAAATTACATTCATCGAACAGAGCGTGAATATCCTAGTTATTCAAATTGTGTCTAAAGGTTAGGGCGGCTACAATACGAGGATGTCCGAGTTCAATTTAACCCATCATTTTTTAATTGCCATGCCCACCATGCAGGAAGGGGCGTTTGCGGGCACGCTGACTTATATCTGCGAACACAATGAAAACGGGGCGTTAGGTATAGTCGTGAATCGCCCGATCAGCCTAACTATGGGTGAGATGTTCGATCAAGTGAAGATTCCATTGCATCAGCCAAATTTGATTAAGTTGCCGGTGTATTTTGGCGGGCCGGTACAAAGTGAGCGCGGGTTTGTGTTGCATGATACGCAAGGTAATTGGGATTCGACCTTACGCATCAATGACAAACTGTCACTGACCACTTCCAAAGACATTCTGGAAGCGATGGCATCAGGCGAAGGGCCGCGCAACGTAATTGTCACTTTGGGGTATGCGGGTTGGGACCAAGGGCAATTGGAGCACGAGGTGACAGAAAACATTTGGCTCACCGTACCGGCATCTGAACATATCTTGTTTGATCTCCCACCTGAAGAGCGTTTGGTTGCTGCAATGACGTTACTGGGTGTGGATTACGCCTCGCTCTCCGAGGAAGCCGGACATGCTTAACCCCGCCTATCGGATTCGTTTTCTATGAGCGTGCTACCAGGCACACTCCTCGCTTTTGATTTTGGTACTCGCCGCATCGGCATCGCAAAAGGTAATAGCTTGATAGGTTCGGCGCTACCCCTCACCACAATTGACGCAGAAAAAACTGACCTTCGCTTTGCTAGAATTGCCGAGCTGATTGCCGAGTGGCAACCTAGTGGCTTAATTGTTGGCTTGCCCTGCAACGATGATGGGTCGCCGCATGAGTTGACCGCGTTGTGTCGCCGCTTTGCTAACCGCCTAAAAGGGCGGTTTAATTTGCCGACGATTTTGGTCGATGAGCGTTATACTTCCGCCGCTGCCAGCAGTGCGCTAAATGAGCAAGGCGTTCATGGCCGTAAGCAAAAATTAGTGATCGACCAGTATGCCGCGCAGCAAATTTTACAAGCGTATTTTGATGAACCCAGCGCAGGGACTTCCGTATGAAAAATCCGCAATTGAATAAACATGGCGAGCTTCAGCATCTGCTCACGACTGAAGGGCTTCCAGTGCGCATCGTGCGCGACATCCTAGATCGTGCCTCGACGTTTTTAGATGTCGCTTCCAGCAAAGAAATCAAAAAAATTCCGCTGCTGCAAGGCAAGTCGGTGTTCAACGTGTTCTTTGAAAACAGCACACGTACTCGTACTACGTTTGAGATTGCCGCCAAGCGTTTGTCGGCGGATGTGGTGAATTTAAACATTGGCTCATCGTCCACCAGCAAAGGCGAAACTCTGCTCGATACCGTGGATAACTTGTGCGCGATGCATGCTGATATGTTTGTGGTGCGCCATTCGCAAAGCGGCGCGGCACACTTTATCGCACAGCATGTTGCACCAGAAATTCATGTCATCAACGCAGGTGATGGTCGCCATGCGCATCCCACTCAAGCGTTGCTGGATATGTTCACCATTCGCCACTATAAAAAAGAATTTCATAATCTGCGTGTGGCGATTGTCGGTGATGTGTTGCACTCACGCGTGGCGCGTTCGCAGATACACGCGCTGACCACATTGGGCGTACCAGAAGTGCGCGTGATTGCGCCGAAAACATTACTACCAACGATGGTGGAAAATCTCGGTGTGCAGGTTTATCACGACATGGAAAAAGGCTTGAAAGATGTCGATGTAATCTTGATGCTGCGCTTGCAAAATGAGCGTATGCAAGGCGCAGCACTGCCTTCCGCGCAGGAGTATTTCAAGAACTATGGTCTGACTGAAGAAAAGCTGGCTTATGCAAAACCAGATGCCATAGTGATGCACCCCGGTCCGATGAATCGTGGTGTGGAAATAGATTCGCGCGTGGCGGATGGCGCGCAATCGGTGATCTTGTCGCAAGTCACATTCGGCATCGCTGTGAGGATGGCGGTGATGAGTACACTAGTTGGAGTGGGGGCGACAGCATGAATATCCATATCAAAAATGGTCGCTTGATTGACCCAAAAAATAACATCGATGCGCAGCAAGATGTGTTTATCGTTGAACGTCGCATCGCAGCGATCGGGCTGGCACCGCAAGGTTTTGTTGCGGAACAAACGATTGATGCCAAAGGTTTGATCGTGATGCCAGGGCTGGTGGATGTAGCTGCTCGCTTACGTGAACCCGGCTTCGAGTACAAGGCGACGTTGGAGTCGGAGATGGCTGCAGCAACGGCGGGCGGTGTGACTAGCCTAGCGTGCCCGCCCGACACCGATCCGCCGTTGGACGAACCAGGACTGGTCGAGATGCTTAAGCACCGTGCACGTTCACTGAATAAAGCGCGGGTGTTTCCGGTAGGTGCACTGACCTACGGTTTGAAAGGCGCAGAGCTCACCGAGATGATTGAACTCAGCGAAGCAGGCTGCAAAGCCTTTAGTCAAGCCGATGCGCCGCTTACTGATACCCGTGTGTTGTTACGTGCGATGCAATACGCGGCAACCATGGGCTATTCGGTTTGGATGCGTCCGCAAGATAGTTTCCTTGCCAAAGATGGCGTGGCACATGATGGTGAAGTAGCAACACGATGCGGTTTGGCGGCGATACCCGTCAGTGCCGAAACGATTGCACTGGCAACTATGCTGGCACTGGCAAAGGACACGGGCGTGAAGCTGCATATATGTCGCGTTTCCAGTGCAGCAGGGGTGGACATGATACGGTTCGCCAAGCAACAAGGCCT
>CANFCA010000095.1 GCA_947445045.1 Gallionellaceae bacterium | reverse complement strand
TCCATCTGCGCCCGCCTCGATTAACTGCTCGCAATTTTGTAACGAGATACCACCAATCGCCACTATCGGCACGCTCAATTCACGACGCGCTTGCTGCAACAATTCCAGAGTCGCTACGGGCGCATTCGGCTTAATCGATGATGAAAAAAATGCCCCGAATGCCACGTAATCTGCGCCTTGCTGAACCGCCTGCTGTGCAATCTCAATGTGATTATAGCAAGACACACCGATGATTTTATCATTGCCTAAGCGCTGCCTTGCCTCGGCTACACTGCCATCATCACTGCCCAAATGCACACCATCCGCCGCAACTTGATGCGCTAACTGCACGTCATCATTGACGATGAATGTTGCGCTAAATTCGCTCGTTAATTTTCGCAGCGCCATTGCTTGAACTACGCACAATTCTGCATCCGCCAGCTTATTTCGATATTGTAAAACCCGCGCACCGCCATGCAAAACCAGTTCCACTTTCCGCAACAATTCTGCCGTATTTAACTCGTCTGGCGTGATTGCGTAGAGGTCTTTAATTCTAAATCTAGCAGTTAACATACTTCGACTTCGCGGCAAAACCGCCGCTACGCTCAGTACGAACGGTTGAGAGAGTTCCATTCAACTAACAAACTCCCGTTCGCTCTGAGCCCTTCGACGTTGCTCTGGATAAACTACGCGCAGCGAAGTCGACGGGAGGTTAACTTTTACAAAAGTCATCCCTAACTTAATTAAGCAACGCCGGCTTTTCTTCACCCTCATCCTCGTCGTCCTCGCCGCGCGCCCAGAATAAACGATCCGGAATATGCTGCCCCATACCCGGACGGAAGCCCGTATTTAGAGCTTGCCAAGTATATTCCTGCGCCTCTTTCACCGCTTCTGGCAAATCAACATCCTGCGCCAACAATGCCGCAATTGCGGAAGCCAAGGTGCAACCTGAGCCATGATAAATGCCGGGCAACCGCTCCCAACTATCTGCACGCACCACACCACGCTCGCTGTATAAAGTATTCGTCACTTTAAGTGTTTGCTCATGAGTGCCAGTAATCAACACGTATTCACAACCCATCGCCAAGATACGTTTTGCGCATTCTTCAAGTGAAGGATCATCTTCCTCGTCGTCTTCGTTCAATGCCAAACGGCGCGCTTCGATGCTATTCGGCGTAACCAGCGTGCATTGCGGAATCAACAACTCGCGCATCGCATCCAGCATATCGTCGTCAGCCAATTCATCACCGCGACCGGAGGACAAAATCGGATCCAGCACCAAAGGAATATCTGGGTAGTCCGCCAAGATACTTGCAATCGCCGCGATGTTATCGACGCTTCCCAGCAAACCAATTTTGAACGCTGCAACAGGCACATCTTCCAAAATCGCCCGCGCCTGATCCGCCACCCACTCTGCATCTATGGCCAGCACGTCATCCACGCCACTGGTGTCTTGCACCGTTATTGCCGTCACCACCGACAGCGGATGGCAACCCATGCTGGCGATGGTTAAAATATCGGCTTGCAAACCCGCCCCACCACTGGGGTCGGTAGCGGCAAAACTCATGACTAACGGAAACGATTCAGACATATTATTGGGCAATGGTAAGATGTGCGGCGAGGTTCATTTTACCCTATACGCCCCCACAACCCAACCATTAAACCATTATGACTACACCCGAATACAAAGTTTACATGTGCCTCATCTGCGGCTGGATATACGACGAAGAAGTGGGCGCGCCCGAAGAAGGCTTGCCCGCTGGCACACGCTGGGAAGACGTACCCATCAACTGGATGTGCCCGGAATGCGAAGCGCGTAAAGAAGATTTTGAAATGATGGCACTCTAATGCGCATCCTCCACACCATGCTGCGTGTCGGCGATTTGGAAAAATCGCTGGCGTTTTATACCAACGTACTCGGCATGAAATTACTTCGACGCAACGACTACCCCGATGGCAAATTTACCTTGGCCTTTGTGGGATACAGCGACGAAGCCAGCGGCGCAGTGATCGAACTCACCCACAACTGGGGCGTGGAACACTACGATATTGGCAACGCCTACGGCCACATCGCCATTGAAGTGCCTGATGCCTATGCAACCTGCGAAGCTATCAAGCTGCGCGACGGCAAAGTGGTACGCGAAGCTGGGCCGATGAAACATGGCAGCACTGTGATTGCATTTGTCGAAGACCCGGATGGATACAAGATTGAGTTGATACAGAAGAAAAATATGTGAACCTAGGTACGCCTAGTTATTGCTAATAAGGGGCTATATGACAACTGATGACTCGATAAAAACCGCTACAAGTGGAGTCGCTCTCGTAGGTGAAATTATTAAGGCTGCAGGAGATAATCCTAATGTTAAAGCAGCAGGTCAAAACCTTGGACAGACAGCTTTAACAATCACAAAAACAATTAATAATGCATTGCTGCCATTGGCCGCAGTAAACTTTGCATTCGATAAAGCCAGAGTGTATTTCGCAGAAAAATTTCAACACGATATTTCGCAAAAGGCCACCACCATTCCACAGGAGCAGCTTGTCGAGCCTAACGCATCCATTGCTGGCCCTGCTTTACAAGGGCGCCTTCACACATGAAGAGGCCAACTTGAAGGACATGTACCTAAGTCTACTGGCAACAGCCATGGATGGTCGTGTTGCTGCTGAAGCACATCCAGCTTTCGTTGAAATTATTAAGCAACTAGACTCTGAAGAGGCTGACTTAATTCGCGGCGTTCTTCAATCTCCAAGAGCCATTGGTATTGTAGAAGTTCGACTATCCACTGTTGGCGAAAACGGTTGGATCATCTTGTCAAAGCACCTATTAAGTTTAACCAAAAATGAAACTGGCGAACAAATTGAAAACTCCAAAATTCCCGCTATGGTGGATAACTGGATTCGCCTTGGACTAATCAATGTAGATTACGCAACACATTTAACTGGAACAGATAGTTACACTTGGGTCGAAACAAGGCCTGAAGTTTCTAAATTACGAAAAGAACACGAGAGTGAAACGAGAAAAATAAGTTTTACCAATGGCATTTTAATTAGAACGGCATTAGGTATTCAATTTGCAAAGGCAGTCGGTTTAACATGATTTCTAGCTTAATATTATTCGTTTATCTTCACTAACAAACTCCGCAAGATTTGTTAAATCCATTTGTGCTTTAATTCCTCATTGAAATCTGATGAGGCATTAAGCCATGCAACAAACATCAAATTGGATCAATTACGAAGAACGCTTAAACCGCGTGACAACGTATATCTACGAGCATCTGGATGATGAGCTGGATTTGATTAAACTCGCCGAGGTTGCCTTTCTGTCGCCCTATCATTTTCATCGCATCTATCGCGCGGCACGCGGTGAAACGATTGCCACCACAGTGCGGCGTTTGCGCTTGCATCGCGCGGCTGGCTATCTCGCTCACACGACAATGGCGATAGCCGATATTTCGCAAGCGTCAGGTTATAAAAACATTCAATCTTTCACCCGCACGTTTAACGCGGTGTACGGCATGCCGCCCGCGCGTTATCGCAACCACGGCAGCCATACCCAGTATCAATCTACCAACCTTGAAAGGAGTTTAGCCATGTACAACATCACCATTAAGACCCTTCCCGATTTGGAAGTGGTTAGCGTTAAACACAACGGCTCGTATTTACACATTAGCCAAGCATTTGATTGTCTGGGAAGTTGGTTGGGCGCACGCAATTTAATCGATGCAGATAGTCGCATGATGGGCGTTTATTACGACGACCCCGACACTGTTGCGGAAAAAGATTTGCGTTCACGTGCCTGCATGACGGTAAACAAACCGTGTGTGCTCGAAGCCCCGTTAGAGCGCATCACCATTGCAGGCGGTGAATATGCCGTGTTGCTACACAAAGGGCCTTATGACGGCTTGGCTGCCGCGTACAAATGGTTTTTTGGTGTGTGGCTGTTGCAATCAGGGCGCGAATTGCGCGATGCACCGCCCTTCGAGGAATACCTCAATACGCCGATGAATGCCGCGCCCGCAGAGTTGCTGACGGAAATATATTTGCCTTTAGTTTGATGGTCATTCCGGCGTATAACCAGCGACTTGGCTGGCGTTTTTTGACAGCTTATCGAATGGCTAGTTGATTTATCAGGCCGGAATCCAGTTTGAGTATGCTGGACACCGGCCTGCGCCGGTGTGACGGATTTTGCAGCGCCGTGCCGCTGCACTCCAAATTTACGCCACGCTACTCGGCGGTCTCTCATCACAGTAATTCGCCACCCGCACAAAATCCGCCACTGACAAATTTTCCGCGCGTAACTGCGAATCTATGCCCAGCGTGGTGAATTCACTTTCCTGCAAATAGCTGCGCAAAGTGTTGCGTAGGGTTTTGCGACGTTGTCCGAATGCTGTAGCAACTATCGCGGCGAATAAAGTTTCATTGCGCACCAAAATTTGCTCGGCTGGTAGCGGAATCATGCGCACGATGGCGGAGTCCACTTTTGGCGCGGGACGGAACGATTCAGGTGGCACGTCGAGTAATTTTTCCATGAAGAAACGATATTGCAGCATCACCGACAATCGACCATATGCCTTGGTTGAGTGGCTTGCCACCATGCGTTCGACCACTTCATTTTGCAGCATGAAGTGCATGTCAGTGATACGTTCGGTGTATTCAGTAAAATGAAATAGCAACGGCGACGAGATGTTGTAAGGCAAATTGCCGACGATACGCAACGGTTTTGCGAGCGTGGCAAAGTCAAACTTCAACGCATCACCGGCATGGATAATCAGCTTGGTGTTAGCCTTGTCTTGCGGGTAATCATTCTCCAAACGCGCAATAATGTCGCGGTCGATTTCTACTACGTGCAAATGATTCAGTACCTTCAGCAAGGGGCGCGTCAATGCGCCCAAACCGGGGCCAATCTCGACCATGTTGTCATTAGCTGCAGGGCGAATCGAAGACACTATATCTGCGATGATGTTTTGATCAACGAGGAAGTTTTGACCAAATTTCTTTTTGGCTTTATGCACGAGCAACTCGTTCGTTCTGCACCATCTCGGTAGCGACTTTAATGGCTTCTAACAAGCTCCCACTATCGGCCTTGCCCGTACCCGCCAAATCCAGTGCCGTGCCGTGATCGACTGAGGTGCGAATAATCGGCAAGCCCAGCGTAACGTTTACGCCCTGCCCGAAACTGGCGTGTTTTAACACGGGCAATCCTTGGTCGTGATACATGCTCAATACGGCATCGCACTGCGCTAATTTATGCGGAGTGAACAAAGTATCGGCGGGTAGCGGCACACTCACATTCATGCCTTCACCGCGCAATTTATCCAACACCGGAATCATCACCTCGATTTCTTCTCGGCCCAGATAGCCGCCTTCACCCGCATGCGGATTAAGCCCTGCGACCAAGATGCGTGGTTGCGCGATGCCAAAACGGCGTTGTAAATCGCCATACAAAATTCTTAGTACGCTTTCTAACAAAGGTTGGGTGATGGTAGCTGCAACGTCTTTTAGCGGC
>CANFCA010000094.1 GCA_947445045.1 Gallionellaceae bacterium | reverse complement strand
GAGTTGGCGCAAGATGAAGGTCAAACTATTGTGTTTATAGACGAGCTGCACACCATGGTAGGTGCGGGCAAAGCAGAAGGCGCTATGGACGCAGGCAATATGCTAAAGCCTGCTTTAGCGCGCGGTGAACTGCATTGCGTGGGGGCAACCACGCTAGATGAATATCGCAAATACATCGAAAAAGATGCGGCACTGGAGCGTCGTTTCCAAAAAGTGCTGGTGGAAGAGCCGAGCGTCGAATCTACCATTGCCATTTTGCGCGGCTTGCAGGAGCGTTACGAATTGCACCACGGCGTGGACATCACCGACCCTGCGATTGTCGCGGCAGCTGAATTATCCAACCGCTACATCACGGATCGCTTTTTGCCGGACAAAGCGATTGACCTAATTGACGAAGCAGCAGCGCGCGTCAAGATGGAAATCGACTCCAAGCCTGAGGTGATGGATAAGCTGGATCGCCGCCTGATTCAACTCAAGATTGAGCGTGAAGCAGTGAAGCGCGAAAAAGATGAGGCTTCGCAAAAGCGTTTCGGCTTGATTGAAATCGAGATCAAAAAACTAGAGCGCGAGTATGCGGATTTAGAAGAGATTTGGAAGGCGGAGAAAGGCGCAGCGCAAGGCACGGCGCTGCTCAAGGAGGAAATGGAAAAAGTGCGCGCCGAGATTGTGCGTTTACAACGTGCAGGCAAGCTACAAGAAGTGGCGGAGTTGCAATATGGCAAGTTGCCACAGTTGGAAGCCAAGCTCAAAGAAGCGGTGCATGCCGAGGAAAATAAGCCTAAGAATCGCTTGCTGCGTACCCAAGTCGGTGCGGAAGAAATTGCCGAAGTGGTAAGCCGTGCGACGGGTATTCCGGTGAGCAAGATGATGCAGGGTGAGCGCGATAAATTGCTCAAGATGGAAGAAAAGTTGCACGAGCGTGTGGTGGGTCAAGACGAAGCAGTGCGCTTGGTGAGCGATGCAATTCGTCGTTCCCGTTCTGGCTTGTCCGATCCTAATCGTCCGTACGGTTCATTCTTGTTTCTTGGCCCGACCGGTGTGGGTAAGACTGAGTTGTGCAAAGCATTGGCGGGCTTCATGTTTGATTCAGAGGATCACCTCATCCGTATCGACATGAGCGAGTACATGGAGAAACATTCCGTATCGCGCTTGATCGGCGCGCCGCCCGGCTATGTGGGCTATGAAGAAGGCGGCGGCTTGACCGAAGCGGTGCGCCGCAAACCGTATTCTGTCATCTTATTGGATGAAGTGGAAAAGGCGCATCCAGACGTGTTCAACGTGCTGTTGCAAGCTCTGGATGATGGTCGCATGACCGACGGTCAAGGGCGCACGGTGGATTTCAAAAACACCGTTATCGTGATGACTTCAAATCTTGGTTCGCAGATGATTCAGCAAATGAGTGGCGACGATTATCAGGTCGTTAAGTTAGCGGTGATGGGCGAAGTGAAAAGTTATTTCCGTCCTGAATTTATCAACCGTATCGATGAGGTGGTGGTATTTCACGCACTGGATGAAAAGAATATCAAAGCGATTGCAGGCATACAGTTGAAGAGTCTGGAAACACGACTAGTTGCGATGGAAATGAAGCTGCAAGTTAGCGATGCCGCACTGGCAGAGATTGCCAACGCTGGCTTTGATCCTGTGTACGGCGCACGTCCGCTGAAGCGCGCTATCCAAGCGCAACTGGAAAATCCGCTCGCCAAGCTGATATTGGAAGGACGCTTTGCCGCCAAGGACACCATCAAGGTGGGGTGCGTGGGTGGGGTGATGAAGTTTGAAAAAGCTTGAGTGGATAATCAAAGTTTAGAAATTAGAAAAGCCCAGCATGCTGGGCTTTTCTATGTTTCTTAATTCATAACGTGAGTTAAATAAAAATTTCCAATCTGGCGATTGAGTGACAGTTTTTTCTCGCTAAGTAAATATCTCACGGGCAGCGCGCAAATCATTGTCGTATATTTCGAAAAAATCACGGTACAACTCGGAGCGTAAGCCCATCCGTTTTACAGCTGTAATTTTGTTCCAATCAATTGTTTTTGCCGTTACGCGATTTAATAAATTAGCGATGGTGACCACATCGGCATAACTCGAATTTTGACTACTTTGTTCACGATAAATATCCTCATGTGCAACTGGAACTTCGACCAACTCCAAAGGAAACTCCCATGTTTTAAGGAGTTGTTCGCTCACTTTCGCACGGCACTTTGTTAATATTTTTTCCAGCATATCATTATCAAAATCAATACCATGTTTATCAATGTGTATGAATATAGGAAGACTTCCAATGTCGTGTGTCAGGCCAGCCAACATTGCCTGATCCTGATTCAAATGCTTCTGGCTTCTAGATAACACATGGCTGATTGCCGCTACTTCGCGGCTGTGCTCCCAGAAGGCGGTTAAATGTTTCTGGATTTTTGGATTGCTTGTAACTGCGAGTTTATTCATAGAGGCTGAAACTACAAGATTTCGCAGCATCTTAAAGCCTAGTCTAGATACGGCGGTACTTACATTATCGACTTTTGATTTCCCAGCATACGCTACGCTGTTGGCAGTTTTAATTAACTGGGAAGCAAATACTGGATCACCCGATAATGCAGAAACGATTTGTCCAGCTGATATGTTCATGTCATCCAACATCCTATTAACTTTCATCGCCCATCCAGGCATAACAGGCAACACTAACTCGTTATTCTCTATCGCTTGGGATATTTGATCTGACACTGGGCATGGGGCGGATTGATGCATAGTTGTTTTTAACTTAAGTAGTTTAAATTTGTGCTGAAATTTGGACGCTATTGTGCTTGCCTAGTTTCAAAATTTTTCGCAAGTATCGATCAACAGACTTTTCTATTAGGCGATGTATAGCAAAGCCAACAAAGATTGATATAGGGATCATCGTGAGTAATATGATATCTCCATAAAATCGATGTAATGGATCAATCATTAATATGAGCTTACCCGTTAGTAATAAAGTAAAAGGATGGGTCAAATAAAGCGAATACGAGCTGTCACCGATTCTCTCAAAAAGCGGGAGATTAGGCCAATTATTGCCTCGCTCTAAAAATACCATGCCAGCAACTAGCAGTGCACTTGGAATGCCCCAGTAAATAAATCGAGGTAAAGCAAAATCGATTTTATATTGAACAAAAATGGGTAAGAGCGTAAGCCCAATGACAATCAATCCAATGGATATTTTTTTAGAAAAAGCAGTATTTTGAAAATATAGCGTTCCAATGCCGCAACCAAAAACAAATTCAAGCATAGTTGGGCTTGTGTACACCTGGAGGTACAAATTTCCGCTTTTCAATAAACTTAACAGCGATAGGCAGCCGAAAATTATTGCTACTAAAAGTAGAATGTATCGGCGCGTGAAGTAAATCAAAAATGCAAATATCAAGTAAAACCACATTTCATAAATTAGCGTCCAGCCCACGATTACTATTGGTGGAGAGGCCACTCCCTCTGAATTTGTGGATGGTATAAATAAATAGGAAGTTAATACATGGATGGGGTCGAATTTCATCTGGTTAAATGCGGAAGGAATGAATAGCAATACCAATGCCATCATGGTTGTTATGATCCAATACAGTGGCACTATCCGTATCAATCTGTCTCGGATGAATGCTTTGCAAGCCTTAAATCCTGCGCCTTTATTATGGGTTGTGGCGATCATCACAAATCCAGATATTACGAAAAATATATCGACACCCATTTCCCCCCAATGCGTAAAAGAGCCACTAGATTTCCAGTGATAGAGTTGGATAGTTTGATATGAATGAAAGAGGACGACGATAAGTGCCGCGAGTCCTCTCAACACTTGAATGGATTTTAATCTGTTATCAGGTCTAGTCATTATTTCGATATTTCGATTTATATCAGGTAATTTAATTACAACCCACTCAACACTTTGATGTGCGCCGCTACGCTGCGTCCCAGTGCATGCAATTCGTAACCACCTTCCAGCACCGAGACGATGCGCCGTTGTGCGAATTTTTCTGCGATTTGTTTCAGTTCTGCAGTGACCCAAGCATAGTCTGCTTCGTTCAGTTTAAGCATCGCCATATCGTCATCTCTATGAGCGTCGAACCCTGCTGAAATGAACAGAAATTCAGGCTTAAAGCGTTCCAATGCGGGCAGCCAATGTTCTGTTACCGCTGCACGGAATACATCGCCTCCTGAGCCTGCTGCCAATGGCACATTGATGATGTGTTGGTTGCCTGAATCTGCTCCGCAGTTGGGATAGAACGGATGTTGAAAAGTGGAGCACAACATCACGCGTGGGTCATCGTGAAAGATGTTTTCGGTGCCGTTGCCGTGATGCACGTCGAAGTCGAGAATCGCGATGCGTTGCAAGCCATACTCAACCAGTGCATGGGCAGCACCCACTGCAACGTTGTTGAAAATACAGAAGCCCATCGCGCGTGCACGTTCCGCATGATGACCGGGCGGACGGATATTGCAAAACGCATTTTCAACTTTTCCTGCCATTACCAGATCGACAGCAATGACCGCTGCGCCTGCCGCCCGCAAAGCAGCTTGATAGGTGAATGGATTCATCGCAGTGTCACCATCAATATGCACGATGCCTTGTTGTGGCACACTGGCTTCGATCAAATCGATATGCGCTGCATCATGTACACGTAATAGCTGCTCGCGCGTAACTTCCGGTGCGTCATGGTGTTGTAAAAAACTCATCAATCCGGACGCGATCAATTGGTCTTCAATGGCATGAATTCGTTCCGGGCATTCCGGGTGATGCCCCCCCATCTCGTGTTTCAAGCATAGGGGATGGCTGATATAAGCGGTCTGCAAGAGTTTCTCCGTAACTGTCTAGAAATATGCCAGTGCTATCATAGCCGCCTAATCAGTCAATCTGAAGTGCAAAATTATGGGCAAGCATTATCTCAATCCTTTATTCGCTCCTAAGTCAGTCGCCGTATTCGGTGCCAGTGACCGCCCTGATTCTGTAGGACAGATCGTATTTAAAAATATGCTTGAAAGCGGCTTTAAAGGGGCGCTTTATCCAATCAACTTTAAGAACGCTGAGGTGCAAGGTCAGCGCGCCTATTCTTCTATAGGTGCAATCGGTGAATCAGTCGAATTGGTGGTGATCGCCACCCCGCCACAGACCGTACCCGGAATTATTGAGGAGTGTGGCATTCATGGTGTGAAAGCAGCTGTCATCATCACCGCTGGATTTGGCGAGGCGGGAGCGACTGGTGAGGTTTTAGAAAAGTCGTTAATCGAAGCTGCACATCGTTATAACATCCGCTTAATCGGTCCGAATTGTCTGGGCATCATGCGTCCCTCTATCGGTCTCAATGCCACCTTCAATAAAGGCAGTGCGAATGTTGGCAACATCGCTTTCGTGTCGCAATCCGGTGCGTTGTGCACGGCCATTTTGGATTGGGCGCAAAGCAACGATGTGGGCTTTTCCAGCGTGGTTTCGATGGGTTCATCTACTGATGTGGATTTTGGTGAGATCCTTGATTACTTAGTGTCCGATCCCAATACTCACAGTATCTTGATGTATATCGAAGGCATTCGTAACGCGCGCAGTTTTATGAGTGCGCTCCGTGCCGCAGCCCGATTCAAGCCGGTGATACTGGTCAAGGTTGGTCGTCATGCGGCGGG